>JABMOQ010000026.1 GCA_013204045.1 Rhodospirillaceae bacterium
CGCCCGGCAGGGGCGCAATAAGCCTTAAAGTTATACAATAACTTTAAGGTTCTCTGCTAAGTCCCGCTTTTTCAAGCTCTTTCAGGTAGCCCTGCCAGATGGCGTCCTGGTTTTCGCCGAACTGATACAGGGTGTCCCAAGAATAGATGCCGGTATTGTGCAGGTCGTCAAATTGCAGCGACACCGCGTAGTTGCCGACCGGCTCGACGCCGATAATGCCGACGTGGCGGCGTCCGGCCACGACCTTTTTCTGGGACGGGCTGTGGCCCTGGACTTCCGCCGACGGGCTTTCGACCCTGAGCAGTTCGGCCGGCAGGCTGAAGGTGACGCCGTTTTCAAAATCGACCTCGAGGGCCTTGTCGGCGCTGTTGACGCGCAGTTCGACGGCGCGGTGGGACTGGCTGAAATTATCGCTCATGGATCAGGTATCCTAAATTATTAGCTATCCAGCTGGCGGGCTTCATCGACCAGCATGATCGGAATACCGTCGCGCACCGGGAAGGCCAGGCGGGCGCCTTTGCTGATCAGTTCCTGGGCCTCCCGGTCATAGGTCAGCGGCCCCTTGGTGACCGGACAGACGAGAATTTCAAGCAGCTTCGGGTCAACGGATTGCGGGGTCATGGTTTTCTCTCCGACCTCAGATGGTGGCTGTTGATCCCTATTTAAAGGCCCCCGGCGGGCTAAGGGAAGATATGAATTTTAATGGCGGACCCGGTCATCGTCCCGGCCGTGGCCGTGCAGCGCCATTTCCATCAGCGACGACAGCAGGCGCGCCCGGGCGTTATGATCCATGGCTTCAAGCAGGGCCTGTTTTTCACGGGGCTCCAACGGGCAGATCATGGCCAGCGCCGTGACCAGCGAGGCGCCATCCACGTCATCGATGGACTCCCAGTCGATATGAATATCCTTGTGATCGAAATATTCCTGAGCCGACGCCATCAGCCGCGGCCGGTCGGCAAGGGCCCCCGGGGTGACGTCCAGGTCATCCTGGTAGGGGCTAAAATCGGGGCGAACACGGCGATAGCCGCCGTCGGCCAGATCCAGCTCGGCTTTTATACGGAAGCGGATGATGCCTTTCAGCGACATCGCGACCGGCCCGTCGCCGGATTCTTCAAAGGATATAATGCGCCCCAGGCAGCCAATAGGGTAGAGGGCGGCGGCATCGGCGATCGGATCATTCTCGGGGGCTTCCGGTTGCACCATGCCAATCAGGCGGTTTCCGGCCAGGGCATCGTCGAGCATGTTCAGGTAACGGGGTTCGAACACGTTGAGGGGCAGGTATCCGGTCGGCAGCAAAAAAGCGCCGGTCAGCGGGAACACCGGGATGATGCCGGGCAGGGAGTCATAATCAGGATCGTTGAAGCAAGAGGTCATAACCCGACTATAGCCTATTCAGGAGAACAGAATCGACGACAGGCCGCGCCGGCCGCTAACGGTCAACGGATCGGCGCCGCCCAGAGCCTCGAAAATCTTTAGCAACTGCTGGCGTGCCGCCGCGTCGTTCCAGCCGCGATCCAGGCGGATGGATTCCAGCAGTTCATCGATGGCGGCCTGATGCTCGCCGCCGGCAAACAAGGCCTGGGCCAGGTCAAGGCGGGCTTGATGGTCGTTGGCATTTTTATCAATGCGCCCGCGCAGTTCGGCCAGATCGACGGCGTCACCCACATCGGCCAGGTCGAGGGCGGTGATCGCCGAGACGACATCGCCGTGACGGAGAATATCATCTTCAAGGCCGGCGACCATCTCGCGGGCGTGGTCGATCTCGCCGCTTGCCAGGTAGCAGCGGATGAGCCCGCCGATGGCGGTTCCATTGGCCTGTTCCTGGGACAGGATCTGGGCATAGAGGGCGCTTGCGGTGGCCGGATCGCCGCCACCAAGAGTCGCCTTGGCTTGGCCCAGGGCCTCTTCGACGGGCGTTTCGGCGCCCCCGGTCAGGCGCTTGATAAAGGCCTGAACCTGGCTTTCTGCTTGAGCCCCGGCGAAACCATCGACCGGCTGGCCGTGCTTGAAGCCGAATACCGTCGGCACCGACTGAATGCGCAACTGGGCCGCCAGTTCATGATTTTCATCGACATTGATCTTGACCAGCCGGACCAGGCCGCCGGCCTGACGGACCAGCTTTTCCAGCAGCGGCGTCAGCTGCTTGCACGGCCCGCAACTGGGCGACCAGAAATCGACGATGACCGGCGTGGTTTTAGAGACTTCCATCACGTCGGCGGCGAAGCCTTGGGTATCGGAATTCTTGATCAGGCCGCTTTCGGCGCCTCTTTCAGACAGGGCCACCGGGGCGCCACTTTCATCGATCAACAGGGACATATCCGCTCGCTTTCTGTAATGATTCTGAGAACCAGTCTTTTGCGCCCCTTAAATGGCTTTTTTCAGGCCCCAAAGCAAGGGCCGGGGCGGAAAAACCTGCTACAGGGCGACGGTCTCGGGGCTATGGCCGGTGGCGGAAATGAATGTAAGCAAGTCATCGGGGGTGATCGCCGTGGTCATGGAATTGATCAGCGGGTGAAAGTTGAGCCGCTCGAGGGTCATCATTTCGGAGTCCAGAAACACCCGAATCCGGCCTTCGGTGTCATTGATCAGGGCAAACGGCGTCACCGATCCGGGGGTCACGCCAAGCACTTCGGCCAACAGGTCCGGCTTGCCGAAGGACAGGTGGTGCGAACCGATGCGGTGGCGCAGGTCTATCATGTCGATGGCCCGGTGATTGAGGCAGACGACCAGCCACAGGGCACCTTTCTTGTCCTTCAGGAACAGGTTCTTGCAATGGCCGCCGGGCAGGTGGCCGCACTGGGCATTGGCTTCTTCGACCGTGAACACCGGCGCATGGTCATGGGTTTCGGTGGCCAGGCCCAGGCCCTGCAGATACTTTAAAAGGTCGTCAGGTGTGGCGTTCATGGGCAGATCATAAGCGTCCGCCGCCGCCCCATGCAATGGGAGGCTTGCATTGGTCGCCGCTTTGCGTATGATCGCGCCGATATTTAGCGGGCGTAGCTCAGGGGTAGAGCGCAACCTTGCCAAGGTTGAAGTCGTGAGTTCGAATCTCATCGCCCGCTCCAATCAGAGCCCTCGGGGAAAAGCCTCCGGGGGCTTTGTTTTTTCCGGCGGAGCACGACCAAGGAAGGCACTGCCCGGCACGTGGAAGTTGAGTTGCGCTATGCCTGAGGGGGCTTTTCCTCTATGATCCCGCGACTTGGCACGAACGGGGGCGGGCAGCCATTAACGACAAGATTGCACATCTGGAAAGCCTTGCGCGCCTGACCCGGGAAGAATCCGAAGAGGGCCGCCGCGAACTGCTCCATGAAATCACCGACATGTTTATGGCGACGCCGGAATCTTATAGCGAGCAGGAAGTCGCGTATTTCGGCGAGATCATGGTCCATATCGCCGCCGGGGTCGAAGCCATGGTCCGCCAGCACCTGTCGGAAACCGTTGCCGCCGTCGCCAACGCGCCGGCGGCCCTGGTTAAATCGCTGGCCAACGATGAAATCGCCATCGCCCTGCCGATCCTCACTACCAGCGAGGCCCTGGCGGAAAAAGATCTGGTTGAAATCGTCAACAACCAAAGCCAGGAACACCTGAAGGCTATTTCCAAGCGCCCGACGGTCAGCGAGCGGGTCACCGACGCCCTGACCGTGAAGGGTGACGACGAGGTGCTGGAAACCCTGGCCGATAACATCGGCGCCCGGTTTTCCCGGGGCGGCATGGAAACCATAACCAGCAGGGCCAAAGATAACGAAAAATTGAGCCAATCCCTGATGAAACGCCATGATACCCCCGACGACCTGACCAAGGATATCTTCTGGCGGGTCTCGTGGGCGATGCGTGAAAAAATGCTCGGCAAGGATTCCGAGTTCAGCGTCGATGACGTCGATGCCATGCTCAAGGAAACGGAAGAATGGTTCGACGGCCAGGATGCGCGCAGCAAGCTTAACCCGGCGCAGAAATTTATCATCCGCAAGGATAAGCTGGGTCAGCTTGACAACGATTTGCTGATCGAATTGCTACGCGAAGACAAGGTGCCGGAATTTGTCGCCGGCATCGGACGGCTTGCCAAGATCGACCCCAAGACGGCGAGCCAGACGGTGTTCGACCCGACGGCTGAACGGCTGGCCGTGGTCTGCCGGGCCCTCGACATGAATTTCGACCTGTTCGCGGAAATTCTCATGTTGACCAATTTCGACGGCACCCGGGAGCACGAGGCCACCGACGCCATTCTGGGCATATACGAGCAGCTCACCCCCAAAGCCGCCGGGCGGGCGCTCAGGTTCTTCCGCACCCGCAAGAGCGGCGAGGACAGGGCCCCGGCCTGAGCGCCCCGGCCCCGGCCCCCCTTTCCCATAAGGCCAATTTGACGCCGGTCAATTTCCTTGCCGTCGCCACATATTATACTCCAAACTCGTGAAATAGGGAGTGCCGCATCTTGGGTGTCGGCAGTACGCTACTTTTAAGAAAGGGGAGTAACTTGATGAAAACATTGAAACCGTATGTGGTGGCAGGGTCCCTCGTTCTGGCCGGGATACTGGCACCGGTCCATGCCGCCGCCGATATGGCCAGTGGCGAAGTTCTCGCTAACACGTGTTATTCGTGCCACGGCCCGGACGGCAACAGCGCCGGCGCCATGCCGACGATTTCCGGTAAATCGGAACAATTCATCACCGGCCAGCTACGCTCGTTCAAGGCGGCGGGACAGGAGATAACGGTCATGGGCCGCATCGCCAAGGGATTCAGCGATGATGAAATCAACGCCCTGGCCAAATTCTTCGCCAGTAAATAAAGGGAGGACATGACATGACTAAAATCACACGCAGGACATTTTCCGGCGGCCTTGGTGCGGCGGCGGCCTTCGGCGCCTTGTCACTGCCCGGTTGCTCGACCCTGACGCCATCGTCGGCCAAGGTCGTGGTTGTCGGCGGCGGTTTCGGGGGCGCCACGGCGGCCCGGTACATAAAACGCTTCGATGCGGGAATCAGTGTCGTGCTGATCGAGCCGTCGAAATCATTCGTCACCTGTCCGTTTTCCAACACCGTGATCGGCGGCCTCAATTCCATCGATTACATCACCCACGGTTACGGTGCCTTGAGAAGCATGGGCATCGATGTCGTGCACGACCGGGTCAGCGATATCGACAGCGCCGGAAAATCAGTGACATTGTCCGGCGGCGCGAAAATCGCGTTCGAGCGCTGCATCGTCTCGCCGGGAATCGATTTCCGCTGGGACGCTATCGAGGGGTTGGACGAAAGCATCGCCCAGACCATGCCCCACGCCTGGCAGGCGGGACCGCAGACATTATTGCTTAAGCGCCAGCTTGAAGCGATGCCCGACGGTGGTGTCTTCGTTATCTCGCCGCCGGGTAACCCGTTCCGCTGTCCGCCGGGACCGGGCGAGAGGATCAGCCTGGTCGCCAACTACTTCAAGCAGGCGAAACCCAGATCGAAAATCGTCGTCCTCGATCCGAAACCAACGTTCTCTAAACAAGGGCTGTTCCAGGAAGGTTGGGCGAAGCTCTATCCGGGAATGATCGATTACCGCAATATCGACAACGACGGCGCCGTCGCCCGCGTCGATGTGGGCGAGATGGCCCTGGTCACCGATTTTTCCGGCGAAAAGGTGAAGGGCAACGTGGTCAACCTCATCCCGCCCCAGAAGGCCGGTAAAATCGCTCAGGATACGGGCCTTGCCGATAACACCGGATGGTGCCCGGTCGATCAGCAAACGTTCGAATCGACCTTGCAGCCGGGCGTCCACGTCATTGGCGACGCTTCGGTCGCCTCGCCGATGCCGAAGTCCGGCTTCGCCGCCTCGACCCAGGCCAAGGTCTGCGCCGCAGCGGTCGTCGGACTGCTTAGGGGCGAAGCCCCGGGAACGCCGAAGTTCGTCAACACCTGCTACAGTCTGGTCGCCGCGGACTATGGTATTTCGGTGGCCATGGTTTACGGATACGAAGACGGCAAAATCGTCAAGATCGAGGGTTCCGGCGGTCTAAGCCCGTCCGGCGCGCCAGCCGCCTATCGCAACAAGGAGGCCAATTACGCCCGTGGCTGGTACGAAAGCATCAGCAACGATATCTGGGGCTGAATTTTTCCATGTTGCCCCGTTACGACAAACCCCCGGTCTTTTGGCCGGGGGTTTTTTGCGGACCGACACCGGGGCTGTCTGAAAAACGCAATTATCTGTAATGTTTAAGTAAGAAAAAGGCTATACAAGTGGCGTGTCGAAACCCACCTTTTTGGGGAGGATGCGGTATGAAGGCCACAACAACGAAGCAGAGCTCAAAGTTGATCGCTGAAATTGACGGCGAGGCGAAA
>JABMOQ010000138.1 GCA_013204045.1 Rhodospirillaceae bacterium
CGAGCAGGGCGAGGATCTCGCCGTCGTTAATATCCAGATTAATGCCCTTCAGGGCCTGGAAGCCGTCGGCGTAGGTTTTCGACAGATCAGAGATGGATATCAGGGTTCCCATGGCGGTGACTATAACGCTTTCTTTTGAATCTTTTCTAGGCCCGCTTCTTCGCCAAGGCCTTTTTGACATAGGGTTTCAGGTAGTGGCCGGTGAAGCTGCCTTTGGTTTTGGCCACATCTTCCGGGGTGCCGGTGGCGACAACCTTGCCGCCCTTGGAGCCCCCTTCCGGCCCCAGGTCGATGATCCAGTCGGCGGTCTTGATGACTTCCAGGTTATGCTCGATAACGATCACCGTGTTGCCGGTATCGACAATGGCATGCAGGACCTCCAGCAGTTTTTCCACGTCGGCAAAATGCAGCCCGGTCGTCGGCTCGTCCAGAATATAAAGTGTCTTGCCGGTCGCCCGTTTTGACAATTCCTTGGCCAGTTTGACCCTCTGCGCCTCGCCACCGGATAGAGTCGTCGCCTGCTGACCCAGATGAATGTAACCGAGACCGACCTTCTGCAGCATCTTCATCTTGTCGCGGATCGACGGTACCGCCTTGAAGAACACGTTGGCTTCGTCGACGGTCATGTCAAGAACGTCGGCGATGGATTTATCCCTGAAACGAATCTCCAGGGTTTCGCGGTTGTAGCGGTGACCCTTGCAGACGTCACATTCAACATAAACGTCGGGCAGGAAATGCATCTCGATCTTAATGACGCCGTCGCCCTGACAGGCCTCGCAGCGCCCACCCTTGACATTGAAGGAAAAGCGTCCCGGCTTGTAGCCCCGAGTTTTGGATTCCGGAAGTCCGGCGAACCAGTCACGGATCGGTGAAAAGGCGCCGGTATAGGTGGCCGGATTTGAACGCGGCGTGCGTCCGATAGGCGACTGGTCTATATCGACGATCTTGTCGATCAATTCGATGCCGGCAATGGCGTCATGCTCCCCGGCGTGCAGGCGAGCTCCGTGCAAGCGGCGGGCGAGGGCACGGTACAGGGTCTCAATGACCAGGGTCGACTTACCACCACCCGACACTCCAGTGATGCAAGTGAAGGTGCCCAAGGGGAAATCGACCGTTATGTTATCCAGATTATTGGCGCGCGCCCCTTTCACGGTCAGCAGGCGACCCTTTTTCGGCTCCCGGCGTTTGCTCGGTACCGGGATCTGGAGCAGTCGGGTCAGGTATTTCCCGGTCAGGCTATCGGGGTTTTTCATAACCTTGTCGGGCGTGCCGCTGGCGACAACGTTGCCGCCGTGGACACCGGCCCGGGGCCCCATGTCGATCAGGTAATCGGCCGTCAGGATGGCATCCTCGTCATGTTCAACCACGATCACCGTGTTGCCCAGGTCGCGCAGCCGTTTCAGCATTTCCAGCAGCCGTGCGTTATCGCGCTGATGCAGGCCGATGGATGGCTCATCAAGAACGTACAACACCCCGGTCAGGCCCGAGCCGATTTGCGATGCCAGCCGGATGCGCTGGCTCTCGCCGCCGGAAAGGGTACCTGACGCCCGGCTTAATGTCAGGTATTCCAACCCCACGTTTACCAGAAAGCCCAGTCGATCATTGATTTCGCGTAAAATCCTTTCGGCTATCTGGCTTTGTTTCTTGGTCAGTTTTTTGTTCAGGCCCGAGAACCACTTTGCCGCTTCCTCGATTGACAGGTCGGCCACCTGGGAAATATTGAGGGTGTCGATTTTTACCGATAAGGCTTCCGGCTTCAGGCGATGTCCGCCACAGGCATCGCAACGGGTGACGGTCTGATAGCGGCTCAACTCATCGCGCACCCAAGATGAATCCGTCTCGCGCCAGCGCCGTTCCATATTCGGGATGACACCTTCAAACGGTTTGTTCACGTCGTAGGATTTGTGGCCGTCGTTATAGCGCATGGTTACGTCTTCGTCGCCGGAACCATACAGGATCATCTCGCGGAACGGCTTCTTCAACTTTTTGAAAGGCGTCGATAGTTCGAAGCCGAAGTGTTCGGAAAGGCTGGCCAGGGTCTGACCGTAGTACAGTGACGTCGAATTGGCCCACGGCGCCACCGCGCCTTCGTTCAGTGACAAGCGGTCATCGGGGACCACCAGTTCCGGGTCGAAATACATTTCCGTACCAAGGCCATCGCAGGACGGGCAGGCCCCGAACGGATTGTTGAAGGAAAACAACCGGGGTTCGATCTCATCGATGGTGAAGCCGGATACCGGACAGGCGAACTTGGCCGAAAAGGTTGTGCGTTTGCCGCTTGCCGCGTCTTCGACAAAGGCCAAACCATCGGCCAGATGCAGGGCAGTTTCGAAACTATCGGCGAGGCGCGTTTCCAATCCTTTTTTCAGGACCAGCCGATCGACGACAATCTCGATGTCGTGTTTAACTTTTTTGTTGAGCGCCGGGACTTCATCAATTTCATATAACTCGCCATCGACCTTGACACGTTGGAAGCCGCGTTTCGCCATTTCCTGCAATTCGCGTTTGTATTCGCCCTTGCGCCCGCGCACGATCGGCGCCAGCAGGTATAGCCGCGTGTCTTTCTTCATGGCCATGACCCGATCGACCATCAGGCTGACGGTCTGGCTTTCGATGGGCAGCCCCGTGGCTGGCGAATGGGGCACCCCGACCCGGGCAAACATCAGGCGCATGTAGTCGTAAATTTCGGTGACCGTGCCGACGGTCGAGCGCGGATTACGCGATGTGGTTTTCTGTTCGATGGAAATGGCCGGGCTCAGGCCTTCAATATGATCGACGTCGGGCTTTTGCATCAGTTCCAGGAACTGGCGGGCATAGGCCGACAGGCTTTCCACATAGCGCCGCTGGCCTTCGGCGTAGATGGTGTCGAACGCCAGCGACGACTTGCCGGAACCGGACAACCCGGTGATCACGGTCAGTTTGTCGCGGGGGATTTCGACGTCGATATTGCGCAGGTTGTGTTCGCGCGCGCCGCGGATAGTAATTTTGTCCATTGGGGCCATTGGTATCCTGTCGTTGAAGCCGTCGTAAACCCCCACAGATATAGGGCTTGTGGCCAGGCATCAAGAAGTGCGTGATGAAACATGCCACTGGCCCTCATTTTAAGGCCAGAATTTCATCGACTCACTGATATAAAAGCCTTGTGAAAGCTGAGTCTTTGAGTGATTCCAATGGCCCGGCCCCTGGCCGGGATTGCCGCTTGATTTGAACTACTAATAAGGGCATCTTCAGCCATATTATGTCGCCTGACAAAATGAGCGTCAGCGACGGGGAATAGTGTTTTGGCTGGTTACGTTGACAGGGACACGCTGGTACGTCTTTCCGCCGATACCTCGGCGGCGGGACGCAAGCAGCTGCTCGACGCGATCACCATCCTGTTTATTTCCGATAATGATCATCTGAAGGATGAAGAGCGTCAGGTTGTCTACGATATCCTGCGCCTGACCATCCACGATCTTGAGATGGGGATCCGCCGTTCCGTTGCCGAGCATCTTGCCAAGCGGACAGATGCGCCGTCGGAACTGGTCAATACGCTGGCCAATGACGAAATCGATATCGCCTTTCCTATCCTGGTCCACAGCCCGGTCCTGGAGGACGCGGAACTTGTTGAGATCGTTCGCCAGCAGGCATTCCGTCACCGTCTTGCAGTAACGTTCCGCAAAGAGATCGGTGAACAGGTTTCCGACGCCCTGGTCGCCACCGGCAACGAGAAGGTGATCTGTAGCCTGCTCAAGAACGGTGGCGCCAAAATTGCCCCTGCGACGCTTGGCAAGCTGGCCGATCAGTCGAAAATCATTGTCGCCTACCAGAAACCTATCCTGTATCGGGCCGACCTGCCGCCGGAACTGGCGAAAAGAATGTTCGTCTGGGTATCGGTAGCGTTACGACAGTACATTTTGGACAAATGCGACATACCCAAGGACGAAATCGAAGCGATCCTAGGGCAGGCGGTGGTTCAGGAAGCGCTTGCCAAGCAAGATGGGACCCGTCAGGTCGACGAGACAACCACGGATAAGCTGGTGTCGTTGCTGGCCAATAACAAGTATATCGATTTCACACTATTGTTCGAGGCCCACACCGGTATTCCCCAGTCTATTGTGCTGCGTGCCTTGACCAGCGATACCGCCGACGCGCTTGCCGTGGCCTGCAAGGCGGGCGGCATCGGCAAGGCCGCTTTTGCCGGTATCCTTGCCGGCATCCGCCGCACCAAGTCCCAAGGTGAAAATGGACTCCAGAAGGAAGTGCGTAGCTACATGCTGTTCTATGACAAGATCGACATGGATTCTGCAAAATTCATTACCGCAGCCTGGAAACAGAACGCCGATTTCGAAATGGCCTTGAGCCGATTGAAATTGAACTGATTATCCCGCTCACATCGATAAATGTTCTCTTTTTGTTCTTGCCTGAAGATGCCTTTTGAGGCATTATTGCATGGCTTTTTCCGGGTCTGTTTATCCACAGGAAGGGCGCTGGCAGGGGACTGGGCGAGCGTGTAGAGTCCGCGCTTGAACGAGTCGTAATTCAAGATATTGCAGGGGATTTTTTAATGGCAGGCAGCGTTAACAAGGTCATCTTGATCGGTAATCTGGGCCGCGATCCGGAGGTTCGCTTCGCACAGGATGGCAAAAAGATCGTCAATCTCAGCGTAGCCACATCGGAAAACTGGAAAGACAAGCAGACCGGCGAACGGCGTGAGAAAACGGAATGGCACCGGGTCGTCGTTTTCAATAATCACCTTGCCGATATTGCCGAAAAGTACTTGCGTAAAGGCTCCAAAATCTACATCGAAGGAGCCTTGCAGACCCGTAAGTGGACCGGCAATGACGGGGTTGAAAAATACTCAACCGAGGTCGTGTTGCAGAACTTCCGTGGCGAACTGACCATGCTCGACGGTCGGGGTGACAGCGGTGGCGGCGGCTACGATAGCGGCCCTGCCGATTCCGGCCCGCCCTCTGGCCCCGATAGTGGGGGCAGTGGTGACAGTGGGGGTAATGGCGGCGGCATGGCGCCAGGCGGCGATCTGGACGACGAAATTCCGTTCTAGAAACAGCCCTTAAAAGTCCCTGAAAATAAGCTCGATTTAGCCCCTTTTTGACCCCTGATTCTGTTGTTTCAGGGGGGCTAAAATGCTAGATTCTGGTGGCTTGAAGCAGCCATTCCCGGCCGCCCCCTGGCGATCTTTAACCTACTGAATTCGTTGGGAAAATATTAGTGACGACGCCTTCTGATTCTCCGCCACCGCCACCGCCTTCACAGCCGCCTTCAGAACCGCCCGCCGAACCGCCCATGGAAGAAGGTGTGGCGCGCGTCTCCATAGAAGACGAGATGCGCAATTCGTACCTGGATTACGCCATGAGTGTGATCGTTAGCCGGGCCTTGCCCGATGTTCGTGACGGTCTGAAACCGGTGCACCGGCGCATTCTCTACTCCATGAAGGAAAATGGTTACGAATATAACAAGCCGTTCCGTAAATCGGCGCGCATCGTCGGTGACGTTATGGGTAAATATCACCCCCATGGCGATCAGGCGATTTACGATGCCATGGTCCGTATGGCGCAGGATTTCTCCATGCGCCTGCCGTTGATTGATGGCCAGGGCAACTTCGGTTCTATGGATGGCGACCGGGCGGCGGCCATGCGCTATACCGAGGCCCGCCTGGCCCGCTCGGCACATGCCCTGATCGAGGACATTGGTAAGGATACGGTCGATTTCCGGCCCAACTACGACGAATCAGAGCACGAGCCAACGGTCCTGCCGGCACAGTTTCCGAATCTGCTGGTTAATGGCGCCGGCGGCATCGCCGTTGGCATGGCAACCAACATCCCGCCCCATAACCTTGGCGAAGTTATCGACGCCTGCTGCGCACTGATCGACAACCCGGAACTGACCATCGACGATCTTATCGCCAATTACATTCAGGGGCCGGATTTCCCCACCGGCGCCATCATTCTTGGTCGTCAGGGGATCGTGTCGGCGTTCCACACCGGTCGCGGGTCAGTGGTCATGCGCGGGCGCGCCACCATTGAAGAAATTCGCAAAGGCCGTGATGCCATCGTTATCACCGAAGTGCCTTTTCAGGTCAACAAGGCGCGGATGCTGGAACATATGGCCGATTGCGTGCGCGACAAAAGGATCGAGGGCATTTCCGATCTGCGCGACGAATCCGACCGGGACGGGGTCCGCGTCGTTGTCGAAATAAAGAAGGACGCCATCGGCGAAGTGGTTCTCAACCAGCTGTATCGTTTTACTCCGCTGCAGACAAGTTTCGGCGTCAATATGCTGGCCCTGGATGGCGGCATGCCGAAATTGATGAACCTGAAGCAGATCATTCAGGCATTTATCAACTTCCGCGAGGAAGTCATCCGGCGGCGCATTATCTTCGAACTCAGCAAGGCTCGGGAAAAGGCCCATGTCTTGGTCGGCCTAGCCGTTGCCGTTTCCAATATCGATGAGGTTATCGCCCTGATCCGGGCAGCCAAGGATTCTGCCACGGCACGGGCCCAATTGATGAAGCAAAACTGGCCGGCCGAAGATATTGCGCCGATGATCAAGCTGCTCGACGAGCCGGGCCACGGTGTCGTCAAGGGCAAGTACAAACTGTCCGAGGAACAGGCCAAGGCGATCCTGGAACTCAGGCTACACCGCCTGACCGGGCTGGAGCGCGACAAAATCGCGTCGGACCTGCAGGAACTGGCCAAAGAGATTGAGGGCCATCTGGCACTGCTTGGCTCACGCGAGCTGCTGTTCAAATTGCTGCGTGGGGAACTGATGGAAATGCGCGAACAGTTCGCGACACCGCGGCGTTCGGATATCCAGGAAAGCGAGTTCGAACACGATATTGAAGACCTGATTCAGCGGGAAGACATGATCGTCACCGTGACCAATACCGGCTATATCAAACGTGTGCCGCTTTCCACTTACCGCGCTCAAAGGCGGGGCGGCAAGGGCCGTAGCGGTATGAGCACCCGCGACGAGGATTTCGTTTCCCAGGTATTTGTCGTCAACACCCATACGCCTGTGCTGTTTTTCTCATCCACCGGCATCGTCTACAAACTCAAGGTTTACAAACTGCCCCTGGGCTCACCGACGGCGCTGGGCAAAGCGATGATTAACCTGTTCCCGCTCGATGAGGGGGAAAACATCACCACCCTGATGCCGCTGCCCGAGGACGAAGATACCTGGGGTGATTTGTTCGTCATGTTTGCGACCGCGTCCGGTGGCGTCCGCCGCAACCGCTTGAGCGATTTCACCAACGTCAAGACCAATGGCAAAATTGCCATGAAGCTTGATGACGGCGATCAGCTGATCGGTGTGCATACCTGTAGTGAAGCCGAAGACATCCTACTGTCGTCGAAGGACGGCAAGTGCACACGTTTCCCGGTTACCGCCATCCGCGTGTTCAGCGGCAGGTCATCAACAGGCGTACGCGGTATGAAGCTGGACGGTGATGACCGGTTGATTTCCATGTCGGTGCTAAGCCACGTCAAGGCCGAGGTTTCGATGCGCGACGAATACTTGCAATCGGTCAGTGCCTCGCGCCGACTTGTTGGGGGTGATTATACGGACCGGGCTGACGATCTGGCCGAGGACAAAGCGCGCACCGCCCGCCTTGATGAACTCGCATTTAAAGAAATGGCCGAAAACGAAGAAATCATCCTGACCATCACCGACGATGGCTTCGGCAAGCGTACATCGGCCTATGAATACAGAATTTCCAACCGCGGCGGCAAGGGCATCGCCAGCATCGACCTGAAGCGGACCAAAGGGGAAAAGGCATCCGTGGTTGCCTCGTTTACGGTCGATACCGAAGACCAACTGGTTATGGTCTCTGACGGTGGGCAATTGATTCGCTGCCCGGTTTCCGGCATCAGCACCGTCGGCCGATCGACTCGCGGCGTTACCATCTTCAAGGTCGCCAATGATGAGCGGGTGGTTTCGGTCAGCCGCCTCAGCGAAGAAGACGACGACGAAAATTCAGAAGATGTCGATATCGAAAACATAAGCGGAGAAGGGGACACCCCATGAGCACGCCGCGTATTGGAGTCTATCCCGGCTCGTTCGATCCAATCACCAATGGTCATCTGGATATCATTTCACGGGCGACCAAGGTGGTAGACCGGTTGGTCATCGGGGTCGCCAAAAATACGGGTAAAGACCCGCTGTTCAGCATCGACGAGCGTGTTGAAATGGTCGACACCGAGGTCAAGCTACTTGAGAAGGCCGGCGATGCGGTCGTCGAGGTTCGCCCCTTTGACATCTTGCTGATGGATTTCGCCGAAAGCGTCGATGCGTCGGTTATTCTTCGTGGCCTGCGTGCCGTATCAGATTTCGAATACGAGTTCCAGATGGCGGGTATGAATGCACGGCTCAACAAACAGGTTGAAACGGTATTCCTGATGGCGTCGGACCGTCACCAGTTTATCGCCTCCCGATTCGTCAAGGAAATAGGCCGTCTTGGCGGTGATATCGGTCATTTCGTCTCGCCCAGGGTCAAACAGCGTCTGGTCTCGCGTTTTGCTGAATTGTCCGACGAGGCCTGATCAAGGACCGGAAAAGGGGATTGACCCCCTGCATTGCGGCCCTTATGTTCCGGCCTTCTTGTTCTTGGGGCGCTTAGCTCAGTTGGTAGAGCACCTGACTTTTAATCAGGTTGTCGTGGGTTCGATCCCCGCAGCGCCTACCATTTTCAGATCGGCCCGGGTGGTGACGCCCGGGCCTTTCTAAATTCAGGAAAATCATGCATGGAATGGCTCGACAAAATTCCCACCACGGCACTGATCATTGCCGCCGTCCTGATGTTGCTGGCGCCGTTCATGCCGGAGCCGCACCTGGTTGAAAAATTCCGAATGTTGCGCGAAGGCACCCTGACCCGGCCCCTCGACATCTTCGACGTGTTCTGGCACCTGGCCCCATCCATCCTGCTGGCCATCAAGATGGTTCGAACCCTTTAACCGGCAATTTGATCTGGCGTCAAAAAAAGGGGTCAATCGACATAATTGTATTTGGCAGATTGGGGTTTCCGGGCATACTTTTCCAATATTGGGCATTTTGACTAGGGGGGGTACGACAGATGCCAAAATACGAAGTTGCGCTTTACAACAAGGAAGTGCGTGAAGCCTTGGCCGATAACGATAAGCATGCCCGGTACGAAGACTCATGGGGCGATATCCATTACATCGAGATAAAAGCCGCCAACGAAGAAATGGCGACCGAGATGGCTAAAAGGGAATACCCCGCCCTTCGGGGGTTTGTCATCGAAGAGGTGACGGAAATTCCCGAAGACTCTTTCTAAAACCCGCGGCATTTGTGGCCACTCGGCGCACCGGTGATTCGCTCATCATCCAGAGGATGGAAATATATCCATTGTATTCAAGGGGCTTCGGGTCTTGCCGAAGGGGTTTGACGTACCTTGCTGGCGGCCCGGAAACGACACCATTTATCAATAAAATACAAACAATTACTTCAATTGACTTGGGGAAACTGTTTGTTAACAATCCCCCTCATAGAGTACGGAAGTACAGAAAAAAGCATAGACGGCCCGGCCTAATCCGTTTTTCAGCGGTATGGCAGGCCTCGGACGAAAACACCGGAAGGAAACTTCAACCGGAAAGGTTCTGAAACAATGCTGCAAATGCCAATAAATGGGCACCAAGTGTATGAGGTGTCCATCTACAATAAGGAAGTGCGTGCCATGGTTAAGGAAAACCAGCACCATCATTTCTTTGATGACCAATGGGCCGATGTTCATGTCAGAAACGTCACGGCCCGGGATGAAGGCGAGGCCCTTGCCATCATCTCTAAAAGATTTCCCCCAGAGGACGGTTTCGTTATTGATCAGGTGTCAGAAGGGCACTTCTGAACAGTCTGTTTTCCCGGGGGGGATCAGGTCAATCTTCAAGGCAGGTTAATGGTACGCGTGCACATGTGTGCTCGGGCTATTGCTGTTCTTCATCGTCCACACCACCGCCGATATAGTATTTGTAAACCTCTAGTCCCTCGAGGACGACTCCGTCGAACCCTTGCGCGATCAGCCCGTATATATAGGAATTTGTATTGCCGTAGATGATGTCCTGCCATTCCGGGTTCCAGTACTGAACGCGGAACTTGTCCGGATCATCACGAAGGGGCGCATTGATCCAGTGGGGTGACCCCTCGCGCCAGCCCGGTTGCCAGTAATAGTGATAGGCCGCCGCCGTCCCGACATCCAGATGCGCAAACACCAGGCGCTTGGCGCCAATTCCCTTGTATTTCAGCGTTTCGACGGCTTGCCGGGTCAGCGGTGTGCGCCCGTGGAAAACATCCACGACGATCAGGTCAAAATTATTGCGGTGCATTTCCAGGGAAAATTCGTCCTGGCGTCCATAGCCCGATGAATCACCCATGTAGAGAAAGTTCTTCACATCGGGTATGGAAAGGATGCTTTTCGGGTTTTCGTTGACTGGTTTATTGCTGAAAGACGGGATGGCATTCAGTAAATCGCCACGGGCGTCGGCGGCGAAGGAAGTGTACTTCCTTTCTCCATTGCGTGCGTATGATTCCCCGGCCTGTTCGGCAGAATCCACATAATCCATGACCATGACGTTGAGGCGGTTCCTCTTCGCCAGATCGGTCAGTTTGAGTATCGCGTCCAACCGGTCGGGCGGCGTCGGCTGGCCGATATTCCTGGCACCGAAAAACAGCCCATCGATCATAATACCGTCGATGGATTTCATATAGGCCCGGGCCGGCGACACCTTGGTTTCATCAATGTCGTCAACCTTGGTCAGCAGTTCCGGGCTGCCCTTGGCAATAATCATGAAATTGCGTCTCTGGGAGTGCGCATATGAGGAAATATTCTGAACCAATCCGCGAATCAGTTCCCGGTGATCAAGCAGGGCACCACTGTTGCCCGCGCCGGCGGGGACCTCGTCCCGAGGAACCAATTCCCCCTGAATCCTTGTCTGGCCCATGGCCGGAGCCGCGGCCATCAGGAAAATGGCAATCGGGGCAATAAGGGTGGCCAGGGCCGGAAAAGCCGATTTCCGCTTAAGCATCATGAAACATCCTCGGATTAAACGAGAATCATATTCATAGCATAATGAAGGGCTGGTTAAGAAAACCTACAGTCTTTTCATAATCTCGGCGGCGATCGCCAGTGAAGATGTCAGGCCCGGCGATTCAAAGCCGAACAGGTTGACCAGTCCCTCTATCCCGTGTGTATCAGGCCCCTGAATGACAAAATCGGCCGCCGCGTCCCCGGGGGCCTGTATTTTAGGGCGGATGCCGCTATATCCGGGGGTCAGAGCACCGTCCTCCAGTTCCGGCCAGTAACGGCGGATGGCTTCGTAAAAGCTATCGGCGCGGGCCCCGTCGACGGTGTAGTCAATCTTATCAACCCATTCAACGTCGGGACCGAAACGGCCCTGGCCACCCAGATCGCGGGTGTAATGCAGGCCCAGGCTGGCAGCCCCCGGAACCGGATATATCAGATGCTGGAACGGCGCCTTGCCGGCCAGATAGAAATAATTGCCCTTGGCGTAATATAGGGGCGGCACCAGGTCCCGGGGCATGCCCATGATGGCGGCGGCGATGTCTTGCGCGCCAAGGCCTGCTGCATTGATGACCGTATTGCAGGAAAGCGCCACCGACTCGCCATCTGCATCCACATTCAACAAGATGGATCCTGCTTCCGCCTTGCCGCCGGTGACGCGGCTCAGGAAAGCAAAAACCGCACCGTTATTTTCAGCATCGCCCTGAAGGGTCAGCATGTAATTATGGCTGTCGAAAATACCGGTTGATGGCGACAGCAGTCCGCCCCGGCATTTCAGGTGGGGCTCAAGCGCCGAGGCGTCCTCAGTGCTCAGCCATTCAAGGTCGTGGACACCGTTAGCCACGCCCTTGGCGTGCAATTTTTTTACCAGGTCCAGTTCGTCATCGCTGGTGGCGACAATCAATTTGCCGCAGCGGATATGGTTTATGTCGCGCTCTTGCAGAAAGGCATAAAGAAGTTTTAATCCCTCGACGCAGAGCCGCGCTTTCAGGCTGCCTTCGGCGTAATAAAGCCCGGCGTGGATAACCTCGCTGTTGCGTGAACTGGTCCCGGTGCCTATCGCGTCGGCCGATTCCAGCACCACCACCTCGCGACCGGCGAGGGACAGTTCCCGGGCGATGGCCAGGCCGATAACCCCGGCACCAATCACCGCACAGTCAATTTTATCCGTCATAAAGTAGGGCTTTCCCCAGTTATTGATCCGGGCGGAGTGTGAAACCATGGTGCCGGGTGGTCAAGACGTTCCTCGCCTGTATGCTGATGTTGTTTGGCAAGGGGGCAGGCATTAAAGTCTCAACATGAGTGATTCCCTACACGCGCATGTCATCGTCACCGGCAATGAGAAGGGCGGCAGTGGTAAATCGACAACCGCCATGCACCTGATCGTTGGCCTGCTTCGGGCCGGCCATTCGGTCGCCTGTATTGACCTTGATGCCCGCCAGGGGACGCTGTCGCGTTACATCGCCAATCGCCAGGCTTTCATAGCCGATCAGGGATCGGACTTGCCAATGCCCGAATACCGGGTTCTGGAACACAGCGATAACGTCAACCGGGAGGATGCCGAATCCGAGGACGAATGGAATCTAAACGACGCCATAGCCGATCTTTCATTGCCCCACGACGTGATCGTCATCGATACCCCGGGCACCGACAGCACCCTGACCCGCGTCGGCCATTCATTTGCCGACACCCTGATCACCCCCATGAACGACAGCTTCATCGATCTCGATGTGCTGGCCCGCGTTAGTCCCGGCAAGGAGACGGAATCCAAGCCCAGCCATTACGCGGAAATGGTCTGGCAACAGAAAATGAAACGGGCCAAGCGCGATGGCGGTTCCATCGACTGGATCATCATGCGCAATCGTTTAAGCCACCTGGATGCCCGCAACAAACGCCAGATAGCAACCCTGCTGGATCATCTTTCCGAACGCTTTGGTTTTCGCCAGGTTTTGGGATTTGGCGAACGGGTCATCTACCGGGAACTGTTTCTGGCCGGGCTGACCATTCTTGATGTTATGGATGTGCTGGGCAAGGATACTCTGACCTTGTCACATGTTGCCGCGCGTCAGGAAGTCCGCAATCTGATCGACGCCATAAAGATCAGCTGATATGGCGGATAAAGACAACAAACTGCCGAGCACCAAGGCGACGGAAAAGGATGTCGATGCTTTTCTTGGCAAGTTGGCACGAACGCCGGTCACTAAAGGTTCCGGAGTCAAGCGCGGACGATTGATGTTCGCCATGGACGCGACGGCCAGCCGCCAGCCCATGTGGGATCGGGCGGCAAAGATTCAGGGCGATATGTTTGTTGAAACGGCGGCGCTTGGCGGGCTTGACCTGCAACTGGCATTTTATCGCGGCTTCGGTGATTTTCAGGTTAGCAACTGGGTCAGCACAGAGTCTGAGCTGTTGAAACTGATGACATCCGTCTTTTGTCTTGCCGGTGAGACGCAGGTTGGAAAAATATTGCAGCACGCCATCAATGAAACCAAAAAACAAAAGGTCAACGCGCTGGTCTTCGTCGGCGACTGCGTCGAAGAAGATGTCGACAGGCTGGGGGCATTGGCCGGCGAGCTTGGGATTCAGGGCGTGCCGGCATTCATGTTCCAGGAAGGCGACGATCCGATCGCATCCTTTGCATTCAAGCAAATTGCCAAGTTGACGGGCGGGGCCTGTTGCCGCTTTGATGCATCAAGCGCCCATATGTTGCGTGATCTTCTTGGTGCCGTTGCAGTCTATGCTGCGGGCGGCCACCCGGCGCTGGAAGATATGGGCCGCAAGCGGGGCGGCGAGATATTGAAGATCGCCCACCAGATGAAGGAAAAATAACACCGTGCTGCCTTTGTTCATCCTTGGTATTGCGCTGCTGATCGGAATGATTCTGGTCTTGCGCTGGTATGTCAGCACCGATCCGAAAACCCTGGTCAAGGTTCTGAAATGGGTATCGCTGGGTGTCATTCTTGTGGTCGGGCTGTTCATGGCGGTAACCGGGCGGCTGGCCTGGGCCATGTTCACGTTGCCGGTGCTGATCGGCTGGCTGATGCGGTTTCGAATGCTCGCCCGGACAGCCCGGAATTTTGCCCGTATGGCCCAGTCCACATCGGCCGGTGGCGGCACCGGATCGTCACAGGTCGAAACCCGGTTCCTGCGCATGTCCCTTGATCATGAAACCGGGGCCATGGACGGCGATGTGCTGGAGGGATCTTTCAAGGGCTGTTATCTGAACGAAATGGCGCTTCCGGACCTTCTCCACCTTCTGGCTGACTGCCACACCGGCGACGCGCAATCGGCCCAGGTGCTGGAGGCCTATCTCGACCGGGTTCATGATGGCTGGCGCGCCCAGGCGTCGGTGGCGGGCGGTCAGGCCGGGGCCAGCCAATCCGCCGTCATGGACCGTCAGGAAGCCCTGCAGGTGCTGGGTCTGGAGCAGGGAGCCAGCGAAGATGACATCAAGCAGGCCCATCATCGCCTGATCGACAGTCTGCATCCGGATCACGGCGGCTCGACCTATCTGGCGGCTAAGATCAATCAGGCCAAGGACGTTCTTCTCGGCCCCTGAACCACCCCGCCAAGCCATAGTTGCTAAGGCTTGGCGGCTGTGGCACAAAGACCGCACAATTTGCCTCTGGTGCTGATTCGGGGGCTGTTTTAAGGGGTTTTCTATGGTTAAGCCTGTCAAGAAGGCGGTTTTCCCGGTTGCCGGCTTGGGGACGCGTTTCCTGCCCGCGACCAAGGCCATGCCCAAGGAAATGCTGCCCATTGTCGACAAGCCGCTGATCCAGTACGCCGTCGAAGAGGCCCGCGATGCCGGAATCGAGGAAATTATCT
This sequence comes from Rhodospirillaceae bacterium, assembly GCA_013204045.1. Taxonomy (GTDB): domain Bacteria; phylum Pseudomonadota; class Alphaproteobacteria; order Rhodospirillales; family JABHCV01; genus JABMOQ01. The sequence goes on from JABMOQ010000138.1 coordinate 14,858, forward strand.
TCGTCACCGGGCGCGGCAAGGCGGTGTTGCTCGATCACTTCGACCACAGTTTTGAGCTTGAACAAACCCTTGGCGCCCGTGGCAAGACCGAAGCCCTGGCAGAGGTTCTCGACGTTATGTCGAAACCGGGGCAGATCACCTCGACCCGCCAGCAGCAGCCGCTGGGCCTCGGCCATGCGGTCTGGTGCGCCCGTCATTTCATTGCCGATGAGCCGTTTGCCGTTCTGCTTGCCGACGACCTGATTATGGCCGAGCCGGGTTGCCTGAAGCAGATGATGGACGTGTATGCCGAAGTCGGCGGAAATATCGTCGCTTCCGAGGAAGTGCCGCCAGAACAGACCGACCGTTACGGCATCCTTGATGTGGTCGAAGACGATGGCACACTGGCCCGCGCCAAGGGGCTGGTCGAAAAACCGGCACCAAAGGATGCACCCTCAAACCTCTGCATCATCGGGCGCTATATATTGCAGCCTGAAGTGTTCGCGCATCTGGCGGCGCAGGAACAGGGCGCCGGTGGCGAAATTCAGTTGACCGATGCGCTGGCCAAGACCATCGACGAGATGCCGTTTCACGGGCTCCGCTTCAAGGGGCGGCGCTTTGATTGCGGCAACAAACTCGGTTTTCTGGAAGCCAACATCGCTTTTGCGCTGGCGCGGGATGACCTGAGCACCGGCATGAAAAAGATTATCGACCAATATTCTGACAAGTAAGGACAAAAAATGCGCGTAGCGATGATTGGCGCCGGTTATGTAGGCCTTGTTACTGGTGCCTGTTTTTCTGAATTCGGTGTCAATGTGGTCTGCGTCGACAAGAATGCGGAAAAAATCGCCGACCTGAACAAAGGCGTCATGCCGATTTACGAGCCGGGCCTTGAAGACCTGGTCGCCAGCAACGTCAAGGCGGAGAGGCTTTCGTTCACTACTTCTCTTGCCGATGCGGTCAAGGGCGCCGATTGCGTTTTCATCGCCGTCGGCACACCGACCAGCAACGGCGGCGGCCATGCGGACCTGTCCTACGTTTATGGGGCGGCCAGGGAAATTGCCGAAGCCATGGATGGGTATTGCGTCGTCGTCACCAAGTCGACGGTTCCCGTCGGCACTGGCGACGAAGTTGAAAAAATCATTCGTGAAGCCAATCCCAAAGCCGAATTCGATGTTGTTTCCAATCCGGAATTCCTGCGCGAGGGCTCGGCGATCGGCGATTTCATGCGCCCCGACCGGGTCGTCATCGGCGTTGCCAGTGACCGGGCCCGTGATGTCATGCGTCAGTTGTACCGACCGCTGTTCCTGATCGAAACACCGATCCTGTTTACCCAGCGTCAGACCTCGGAACTGATTAAGTATGCTGCCAACACTTTCCTGGCGACCAAGATCACTTTCATCAACGAAATATCGGATCTGTGCGAAAAGGTCGGCGCCGATGTCCACGATGTGGCCAAGGGCATCGGCCTGGACGGGCGCATCGGGTCTAAATTTTTACATGCCGGCCCCGGTTATGGTGGCTCATGTTTTCCCAAGGACACGCTGGCCCTTGTTCACACGGCTCAGGATATGGGCAGCCCGCTGCGCATCATCGAAGCGGTGGTTGCGGTCAACGACAAGCGCAAGAAAAGCATGGCCGGGCGTATTATCAAGGCGGCCGGTGGATCATTGAAGGGCAAGACGGTCGCCATCCTTGGCGTCACCTTCAAGCCCAACACCGACGACATGCGCGATTCACCCAGCCTGGATATTCTTCCCGGCCTGCAAAAAGCCGGGGCCACGGTCCGAGCCTTCGACCCGGAAGGCATGGAAGAGGCGAAGCATATGCTCGACGGCATTGACTGGTGCGATGGCACGTATCAAACCATGGACGGTGCCGATTTGCTTGTGATCGTTACAGAATGGAATGAATTCCGAGGCCTTGATTTGGAGAAGGTCAAATCGCTGTTGAAAAAACCGTTGATGGTTGATCTCAGGAATATCTACAACCCGGATGAAATGGCATTGGCCGGGTTCGATTATCACTGCCTCGGCCGCCCACAATCAACATGAGTGACGCCCACAAACTCGACCCGACCATTCTGCGCGAATATGACATTCGCGGCATCGTCGGCGTGACGCTGAACACGGGCGATGTCCGCGCCATCGCCCACGCCTTTGCCACCATGGTTAGCCGCGAAGGCGGAAAAACCATTGCCATCGGTTATGACGGACGCCTGTCATCGCCTGAGCTGGAAGCCGCCGCCGTCGACGGGCTAAAGGCGGCCGGCCTGAATGTTTACCGGACCGGTATGGGGCCGAGCCCGATGCTGTATTATGCCACCCACGAACTGCCTGCCGATGCCGGACTGATGATTACAGGATCCCACAACCCGCCGGAATACAACGGCATCAAGATGTCCATTGGCGGCAGGGCATTTTACGGTGACGATATTCAACGATTGGGCTGCATTGCGGCAGCCGGCGATTTCGAGCATGGCGAAGGCCGCGCCGAAGACAGGCCGGTTTTCGATGACTACGTGGCCCGCCTGCTGATGGATTACCGGGGCGGAAAAGAACTCACCGTCGCCTGGGATGCGGGCAACGGCGCCGCCGGCGATGCCTTGCAAAAACTTGTCCGTGGCCTGCCCGGTCGTCATGTGCTGCTCAACGAGCAGGTTGACGGCACCTTTCCGGCCCACCATCCGGACCCGACGGTAGAGGCTAATCTGGCGCAGCTTAAGCAGGCGGTATCGAAAGAAAATTGCGACCTTGGCATCGCCTTCGATGGCGATGGCGACCGCATCGGCATTGTTGACGGCCGGGGCCGGGTGCTGTGGGGCGATCAGATCATGGTCATCCTGGCCCGCGAAGTGCTGGCCGATCTGCCCGGCGCCACCATCATTGCCGACGTCAAGGCAAGCCAGGTGTTTTTCGACGAGATCGAACGCATGGGCGGCAAGGCCCTGATGTGGAAGACCGGCCATTCCCTGATCAAGTCAAAGATGGTCGAAACCGGCTCGCCCCTGGCCGGCGAAATGAGCGCTCATATATTTTTCAAGCACCGCTACTACGGCTATGATGATGCGCTTTATGCTGCGGTCCGGCTGCTATCCATCGTCGCCGGCTCGGATGAAACCCTGGCCGATATGCTGGACGCCATGCCGCAGATGATGAACACCCCGGAATTGCGTTTCGATTGTGCGGAAGATCGAAAGTTCAAGGTCGTCGAAGAGGTTGCTCACCGCCTCAAGTCCATGGACGGTATCACCGTCCATGACATGGATGGCGTTCGCGTGCAGTCCGCCGATGGCTGGTGGTTGCTCAGGGCATCTAACACCCAGGCGGTGCTGGTGGCCCGGTGCGAATCGACAAATGCAGAAGGGCTTGATCGTCTGAAACATGAACTCAGCCAGCAACTTACCAAAAGCGGCCTTGAGCCGCCCGACTTTAATTGACAGTTATTGCTGAGGGGTAACGGCCGCCAGTTGCTGCATGTCCTCGGTCATTCTCAGTTCCATGCAGTTGATCTTGCGGCGTTTCAGGACCCGGCAAGCCTGATAGGCCTGGGTTTTGCTCAGGTTCAGGATACGGGCCCGGTAAAGGCGTTGGCCATTTTTCTTTTTAAGGGGCACGACCTTGATGGTGCCATCGATCAGCAGGTCCGGGGCCCTTTCTATGGCCTTTTGTGCTATTTCAAGCGCCGGTGGAACCGTCTTGTAAGCGCCGACCTGAATTCCCCACCGGGTTTTTATGGTGACGTTTTTGGTTTTCTTATTAGCCGCGACTTCAATCAGTTGCGGATTAAGTTTCATGAATCCCTTGTCCAGCAGCTTTGCCATGTGGCGACTGCGGGCCTTCGATGAACGGCTTCCGAAGACGACGCCGATCAGGCGTTGTCCGTCACGATCAACCGAAGCGACAAGGTTAAAGCCGGACGCACGGATATAACCGGTCTTGAATCCGTCTGCTCCCTTGTAGGTTTTTAATATGTCATTATGGCTTCGGTAAGTCAGGCCGTCGAACTTGAAGGTCGGGGCTGAAAAGTAGTGGTAATACTGATTGAAATCCTTGTACAGCCGGGTCGCCAGGGTCGCCATATCGCGGGCCGTGGATAATTGTCCCCGGTGTGGCAGTCCGGAAGCATTACGAAACGTGGTGCGCGACATGCCGATCTTGCGCGCCATTGAGGTCATCGACATGGCAAACTTGCGTTCCGTGCCACCCATATGTTCGGCGACGGCAGAGGCAACATCATTTGCGGATTTAACGATAAGGGCTTCAATCGCTTTACCGACAGTCAATGAACCACCTTTGCGAATCCCAAGCTTCGAAGAAGGTTGACGTGCGGCGCGGGCGGAAAATGTAATGCGTGTATCCAGGCTCAGGCGTCGATGCTCAAGCGCATCGAAGATCATGTAAAGGGTCATCATCTTGGTCAGCGAGGCAGGGTAATTTCTGGTATCGGGGTTTGTTTCGTGCAGAACCTCGCCGGTTTCTATGTCAATGACGAAGGATGCATACTTGGCCTCGGCCGCAGGGGCCGTCAGCAAAGCGGCGGTGAACAGCACGGCGACAAACAGCCACCGAACGGCGTGTCCGCTAAATCCCCCTGAATGATCCCCCGGCCTGGTCCTCATGACATTTTCCCAAATTTAAGCCGCAAACTAATGCCTGCGGCCCTGATCCCATTCGTCACATAGGGATAATAACCAGTTTAGCACCTATACACCAATTACTATCCGATCCATTGATAACAAAGAGTTAAAGATCAACCGTTTACTGCCCTTCGGGGGGTTTCTTTATCAGGCTATGAGCGGCCAGTTCTTCGATCAAGTGCAATATGTCTTTTGCAATGCTGTCCGCATCCGTTTCGGGAAATGCCTGATGAATGACCGCCACGGCCCCTTCGCCGCTGATCGGGTTTTCCAGCAGCCGCCATAGTGCCGCCGCCAAGGGGTTAAGGTGATAAAGGGCATCATTTTGCGAATTGGCCAGGAACGCCACATCATCGACCTGGCGCTCGCTCACTCCGGTACTCTGAACATAAAGCTGCGACATGTTCATTTTGCAAACGTTTCCTTGAGATAGCGTGCGGCCAGATCGCTGTCATTGTAAGTGAGTGTATAACAGTCGGCATTGTTGACGAGTTTATGCAGGCGCTCAAGGGTCTCCAGGGCCGGAATCTCATGTGAAAAATTCTGCATAATGGTTCTTTTCAAAATGTCGCCCGTGCCTGCCGGCTTCAGGGCCATCTCCTTGGCTTGATCCCGTTCCAGTTCGATCATCACTTTTACCGGGGCTTTTTCGCCATAGCGGGCCAATTCGTCGCTGTCAGGTTTAAGATACAGGAATCGATCGCTGGCCGTTCCTTTTCGGGCGCTGATGAAATCCAGGAACGCCTTGCTTGTATTTTCCGGCAACGGCAGGCGCAACCGTGGCTGTACGCCGGTCGCCATGCCCTGGTTGCCGTCTTCCAGTATGTAGAGCACATCATCGGCATAAATACGCGCGCCAAGGGCGGCCAGATGAACGGACAGGGTGCTCTTGCCCGCATTGTAGGAACTGGGAAACAGGATAAGTCCATCGCCGAAGCTGACCGCCGCCCCGTGCAGGCACAGCAACGAGGGGTTATCGGCCAGGTAACATTTGAAGACGTCGACCAGCAAATCGCAGGTTGCATTGACCTTGTCCGTATAAACGGCAGGCTGTGAAAGCCATTCCGATGTGCGGCTGTAGCCGGTTTTTGTCCTGGTGACGGTTATCGCCGGGGCAGGGGCGTCACCGGCGTCAACCTCACGGATTTTCCAGCCATGCACGATAGATTCCAGCACGGACTTCAACTCGTCACACCCATCCAGGGCGATGGGCCGGATCATATGGTCAAAAGCAATCAGCACTTAGGCTTGTCCCAAAAAAAGACACAAAAAAACACGCCGGGAGTATATCTCCCGGCGTGGAATAATTGTAGGGAAGAACCCGGCCCGGGGGAAATACCTCGGGCCGGAATGATCTTTAGATAGCGCCGACGATGCCGCCGGTCGTTGTGCCGCCGGCTACTGCGCCCGTTCCACCCGTGGTTCCACCTGTGGTTCCAGTTGGGGTCGGGGCCGTGGTTCCAGCTGCGGGCGGAGCCGTAGTCCCAGCTGCGGGCGGAGCCGTAGTCCCGGCATTGGCTACTGTGCCAGCACCAGGGGCTGTGCCACCGGCGGCCCCAGCTCCAGCTCCGGCTCCGGCTCCGGCATCAGCGGCCGCGCCGCCGCCGCCTGACGGGCCCTCATCGGCCGAGTCTGCCTCGTCGATCTCTCCGCCGTCCGGGGAGTTGGCTTCGTCACCGGAATCGGCCGATGCGCCGCCGCCAGACGGTCCGCTGTCACTGCCGCCGCCATCATTGTTGGCTGAGTCACCGCCGCCGGATGCGCCGCCGCCACCGCCGCCAGCTGAATCGCCGCCGCCGCCGCCGGATGCACCGCCACCGCCGCCAGCTGAATCGCCGCCGCCGCCGGATGCACCGCCGCCGCCGCCAGCAGCATCGCCCCCGCCGCCGCCGCCGCCGCCGGATACACCGCCGCCACCGCCATCGCCACCGCCACAGCCATCGACACCGCCGGAAACACCGCCGAC
>JABMOQ010000139.1 GCA_013204045.1 Rhodospirillaceae bacterium
CAAATACACAAGGCGTGCTTGACTGCGATCTCGATGAATTTATGGCCGCCGCCCTGGCGGCCCGGGTCAAGGGGAAAGAAGAGTAGGGGGCGGACACGCGCCCCCCATGTCCGCTTTCGGGTCAGTACCGGTCAATGGCATGGGTGCGGGTAGGAGTCTGGATTTGACCTTTAGCAGACTTCTTTTCGACGCATTACGAAAGCATGCACTTGAACGGGAAAGAGCGTAGATTATACCAACTTCGCATGCGATTCGGTTCGATTCCTGAATGAATGCTGACGCAAATCAATGAAAGAAGCTGAAATGGAGTGATGAGAGTAATTGACTAGCCTTCGTCGCAATATTTATAGGAAAAAATTAAATAAGTTGCTTCGAGCTGCAGATGACGAAGCCTTTCTCATTATGATCTGGGCCGTGCACGCAGCCCAAACAGGACGACCGGACAAGGCACGGCCCTTTCTCAATTTTCCAACTGAAGCGGCAACTGCCGACATATCATCCAAGTTTGCAGTTCATCCATGGAAATGCGAGACGGCTCTTAACGAATTACTTGCCACACCCAAACTAAATATCATTTCCGGCCAGCCAAATCGAAGATTGAATTGTCAAGAATTCTCTACCATTGCCTCTGTGATGAACGGGCTCAGAGGCCTAGAAAACGCTGAAGATGGTTTAACTTTAAAGCGGGTCAGCGTTCTAAAGGAATTGCATCGTCTTTCTCAACGACAGTTTGAGTGGCAGCGCGGTTTCTTGAACATGCCACAATTATATCGGTCAGCCTTTATTTACGGCGGAGAAAAAACGAAGGCGTTCTTTGCTGAGAACAACGGTTTTTCCATGGACGATTTTACTCTCGCGAGTTTTGCGTTGCGTACGCAATTCATGGAGAAACCCGGAATGCTTCGGCACATAGATATGAGTTTGGTGGGGATATCCAAAACAACGAAGAATGCAATATTGGATCTAATTTCGATCCCGCATGGTGAGGCTCGAGACCGTGCTACGGCGCTCCGTTCTGGTGGTGGGCATACCGGCTACAAGCCAAGCTTATTTCGTGAGTATCCGTGCATCGCTTTCGATGACCGCGTGTTTGCTCCGCTTCCTGATTTAGTCACGTTGCGAGCAACAACCGGGCTGTTCTATGATGTTATTAGCGGTAGCGGTGATGTCAAAAATGAAGTATCTGGCCGGTTTGAGGGCTATTGCATAGAACTTCTGCAACACATGCTCCCTTCTCGCAATGTTCGTTCCAGTTTTAAGTACCAACTCAAAAAAGGCTTTTCGGTTGATAGTCCCGACATCCTCGTTGGAGACGATCACGAGACCGTCTCAATTATCTTCGAATGCAAGGCGAGACGCATGAGTTACGAGGCCCGTTTTTCTGAAGACCCCGTAGCTGATGTGCGCGAAGCCTACGAAGAAATGGCAAAAGGGGTGTTCCAGATATGGCGCTTCGTCTCGCATCATCGGCGCGGCATTATCGCTGACGGACAATTGTGCGCAAACGTGAAAGGGGTAGTTCTAACGTTGGATACGTGGATGTCTGCGTCCGGCATTATGCGGGACGAGGTTTTTGCGCTGGCGCAGAAAAGAGCAGACGTTGATTCTGAAATTACGAAAGATGATCAGGTTCCCGTAATATTCTGCCCTATTACGGAACTTGAGGAGGTCCTGAACGTAGCCACTGAGGATTCTTTCTTTAAGGCGATTGATGAGGCTACGGAGGGCCGCTTCCAAGGTTGGATGCTTTGGGGTGTGCATCAGGAAGTGGCATCTGATTTGGGCATAGACAATGACTATCCGTTTAAAAATCGCATTGGGGAAGTTCTTCCTTGGTGGGATCAGCTTGAAGACATAGGCGAATAAAACTTACTCGTGACCGTACTGAACAGTGTGGAAAATTCTTCGACGGCTCCTTATGGCTATTTCCGCTCATTCCTGAGCACTAGGGATTTTGACTGCTTTCCCGCCCATAGCGGACATTATATTCGACGCGTATTGAGGTCTGGAATTGACGGTGGCCTCAATTGATCAACGCACAATGCCAAGACCGACATCGGTTGGGGCCACCAGATCAGGTCATACGTGTTGCAGCCCTACCAGATGGTCAAGGACTTGCGCACCAATGTGGAAACGTCAAATACACAAGGCGTGCTTGACGGCGATCTCGATGAATTCATGGCCGCCGCCCTGGCGGCCCGGGTCAAGGGCAAGGAAGAGTAGGGGTAGGCAGGACGCTGGCAAACGATCCCATGGGCGGCGTTTCTATTGCAGCAAGATTTCCCTGAACAACACCGATTCAACCTTGGCCGGGGCCAGAATTTCGTTGGCGATTTTGGTCACCTCGGCGCGCATGTTCTCGGTTCCGGTGCCGCCGGCAAGTTCCTTGCGGGTCTGGCTGCGCAGCCAGCTTTGAACCTTGTCGGTGATCTTGATTTCGTCCCCCTCCAGCAACGGCTTGTCGCGGGTGACGATTTCGATGACAATTTTGACCTTCAGATAGTTCGTGCGGTTGCCGGTTTTTTTCAGGTCGACGACCAGTTGCGGCATTTCGTGATAGACGGGTGGCCCCGGCGGGATTTCGGCGACCACTTCTTCTTCATGGGCGATGCCGAGCAGGGAATCCAGGAAGCCCATAAAATAGGCCCCGGCCCCGCCGCCACCGACGAGAACCACCACGGCGACGACGATGATCAGGATCAGCTTTTTCTTGCCGCCCTTCTTGCTCGATGATTCTTCTGCACCGGAATCTTCCTCGCCAGAGCTTTCTTCGCCTTTGATGTCGCCGTCTTCATCGCTCATTTTGTCTTGTCCGCTGTTTATTCCGTATTATACGCAACTCAACACTACCACCCGGTGAGTGCCGTGGGCAAATTGCACGCAGGGGCCCTCAGGTTCTATAACTAAAGGGCTTCCGGTGTCGTTAAATATCTTCGATGTGCCCCCTTATCCTGATCTTGTGCAGGCTTTCCTGACTACATCCTTACCGCCGATCAGAAAATATCATGGGCCTGCGTCTTTTAGCTGTTTCAGTTTCAGGGCCGGGTCATGGACAATGGCGTTGTAATGGCCGAGTGCGGTTGCCGCCGTTGTCTGTATTTTTTCCACCAGGGCGGCGAAATCCTTTACACCGCCCAAGTGGGCGAGGCGGCTTTGCAGGGCTTCCGGGATGTCATGGTCGCGGCGTTTGCGCAAATTCCTGGGGATGGTCAGACGCAACATGCCCTGCAACCCCCGCCACAGATCGAGGGCGGCAATCAGGTCGGTGGCTTGGGCGGTATCGAGTATTTTAAGCTGGCCAAAAGTATCCAGAACAACCCGCGCATCACCGTTCAGGACCTGGCTGTATTCGTGGGCGTGGCGCAGTTGCAGATACTGGACGATGAATTCAACGTCGATCAGGCCGCCGCGCAGGTGTTTGACGTCCCAGATAAATTCCGTGTGATATTCCCGGTCCATGCGCATACGCATGTCGGCCACATCTAAAAGCAGTTCGTCAGGGTTTCTCTCCCGGGTTAATGTCTCGGCGACAATGCCTTCTATTTTACGGCACAGCTCAGGTGGCCCTTCGATGATACGCACCTTGGTCAGCGCCATGTGCTCCCAGGTCCAGGCATGGTCCTGGTGATAATGGATGAAGGCCTCAAAGCTGGAAGCGATCGGCCCCGAGGTTCCCGATGGCCTGAGCCGCATATCGACCTCATAAAGGTCGCCTTCACTGGTCTGGGCGGTGATCGAATTAATCAGGCGTTGGGAAAGGCGGGCGTAATACTGGCTTGGCATCAGCGATTTTTGCCCGTCCGAGGGTCCGGCGTCCGTGGGCAGGTCGTAGATGAAAATCAGGTCCAGATCGGATTCCGGGGTCAGCTCCCGGCTGCCCAGTTTGCCCATGGCGACGACCGCCATACCCATGCTTTCTTCGCCGCCCGGTTCACCGGGGATGGTGCCGTGCTGGGCGATAAAATCTTCCTTGATGCGGCGGTAAAGACGGCTGATGGCGGTGTCGGCGATGTCGGACAGGGCCGCCGCCGAGTCCGCCGGTTGCAGATTCCCGGTCAGGCTCTGGACGCCGATCTGGAAACGCCGGTCGTTGGCCCAGCGGCGGCAGGCGACAAGCACATCTTCGATGTTGGCGGCGGTTTCCAGCATCCGGTCCAGTTCGCCGGCCAGTTCGCCTTGCGGCGGCGGCGGGTCGAAGAAATCCTTGGTTAAAACGCTTTCCAGCACCTGCGGGCGGCGGCTCAGGTATTCGGCCAGGCGGGGCGCCCCGCCCATGATCTCGGCGACCTGATTGAGCAGACCGGGATTTGCATAAAACATCGAAAACAGCTGCACACCCGACGGCAGGCCGGACAAAAATTCATCGAATTTCAGGAACGTGGCATCCGGATCGGGGGTGCCGGCCAGGGATTTCAGCAGCACAGGGAAAATTTCGGTCAGCAATTCCCGGGCCCGGGCACTGCGCATGGCCCGGTAACGGCCGTGATGCCAGCCGCGCACAGTGGCGTCCACGGTTTCGGCGTTTTCGAAGCCAAGCCGGCGGATGGTTTCGATGGTTTCCGGGTCGCTGTCGCCGCCGGTGAACACCAGATTGCCGGAAATGGCATCGTCGGCCCCCAGCGACGGCGCGTCTTCGAACAGGTTGGCGTAATGGTGCTCCACGGCCTTCAGGTTCCGGGTCAGCTCAACAGCGAAGTCTTCCATACTGTCATAGCCGAGAAACACGGCGACGGCGGTCAGGGCATCGTCGGCCTCGGGCAGGGAATGGGTTTGTTTATCGTCGATCATCTGCAAGCGGTGTTCGACCCGGCGCAGATAGCTGTAGGCATCGACCAGGTCATCGCGAACGGTGGCGTCGATATGACGGCATTGGGTCAGCATGGCGAGGGCTTCGCGGGTCGGGGCAACCCTGAGTTCGGGCATCCGGCCGCCCCAGATCAGTTGTTGTGTCTGGGCAAAAAACTCGATCTCGCGGATACCGCCACGGCCCAGTTTGACGTTGTGGCCGCCAACCTTGATGGTTTCACCGCCCCGGTGGGCATTGATCTGGCGCTTTATGGAGTGGATGTCCTGAATGGCCGCAAAATCAAGATTCTTGCGCCATATGAAGGGGGTGAGCCAATTCAGGAATTGCTTTGCGGCGGCGCCGTCACCGGCCACCGGGCGGGCCTTGATCAGGGCGGCGCGTTCCCAGTTCTGGCCGATACTTTCATAATAGGTTTCCGCCGCCTCGACGGATATGGCCAGCGGTGTGGCGCCGGGGTCGGGGCGCAGGCGAAGGTCGACCCGAAAAACGTAACCGTCGGCGGTGCGCTCTTCAAGCAAGCGCACCAGGTTTCGCGTCAGGCGGACAAAACAGTTCTGCAATTCATCGGGGTTTTGGGTGTTGATGCGGGCCGGGTCGAAAAGCACGATCAGGTCCACATCGCTGGAATAGTTAAGCTCCCGGCCGCCTAATTTGCCAAGGCCAAGGATGACCAGCCCGGAGCCGTTTTCCGGGGCGCTCGGGTCGGCAAGGGTGAAATATCCGGCGGCGGCGGCGACTTTAAGCAAATGGGCGGTGGCCGCCGATATGGCCTGATCGGCGAAATCGGACAACGCACGGGTCACTTCATTCAGCCCCCAGGTGCCGGTGATATCGGCGACGCCGACGGCCAGCGACATTCGGCGCTTTGCAATGCGCAGCCGTTTTGCTAAATAGGCCTCGCCATCGCCTTGGCTGGGGCTGTCCGTGGCGCTTTGGCGAAGGATTTCGAAGGTTTCGCTGAGCGCCGAATCGGGGCCCTTGGTGAGCAGCCGGCAGGTAAATTCAGGCTCGCCCACGGCGCATTGGGTCAGATAGGGGCTGTTGCCGAAAATAGCCTGAAGCAGGCGTTTGCCGCCCTTTTGGGCGGCGATGGTGGCGGCAAGATCAGCTGTTTCAGGGCTTTCCGCAGCGTTGGCAGCCTCCAGCCAACGCTCGATCCCGGCCCGGGCGCGGTCGGGATCGGCGGCCTGGGGAAGTCGGTTTTGCTCGGTTAAGCTGTTAAAATAGTGCATATTTGTTAACTCTTTGTTCGTCGCACACTGCTAAATGGAATGGTAGCGGTCAAGATGCCAATTTCAGGGGACGGGCACGGTGTTGGAGTGGAGCCATTTTGGAGGCAAAATGGCAAACGAAAATAAGGTCTGACTATTGATCAGAAAAGTTCTTCGGGGCGCTATCCACATCCTAGGTGGGCTCGGTGCCGGTTTAGCAATCATGATGGTGCTGGCTGCCTGGAGGCTGTCTTCCGGGCCAATCTCGCTGGCCTTCATGTCACCGTATATAGAGAACACCCTCAATTCATTTCATGATTCGTTCCGCCTGCGCCTCGACGATACGATTCTGACCTGGGCCGGGTGGGAGCGCACCCTTGATATCCGGGTGTTGAATGTCCGCGCCTATGGCGAGGGCGATGCCCTGATCGCCAGTGTGCCGGAGCTGTCGCTGTCTTTGAGCGCCAGTGCGCTGGTCAAAGGTGTGGTGGCACCAAAAAGTGTCGAACTGTTCCGGCCAAAATTGAAACTGGTGCGCCACCGGGACGGCAGCTTTGAAGTTGGGTTCAATTCGGAGTCTACGGAATCGGACCAGTTCTTTGGTCAGATGCTGACCCAGCTTTTGTCGTCGCCGCAATCGTCACAGGCGATGAGCTATCTGAGCAATATCAATATTTTTGATGCCGACCTGACCGTCGTTGACCAGTCTTTGCGAACGTCGTGGAATGCCCCCCACGCTCAAGCGCAATTGCGCCGTGACGGGACCGGCATCAAGGGCGACCTGACCATGGATGTGGTTGTCGGCGACAAACAGGCCAATATTTCCGTTATCGGTGGTTATCTGGCCGATGAGAGACGCATCGATCTGGGTGTCGATTTCAGCAAAGTTACCCCGGCGGTATTTGCCGCACTGTCCCCGGAACTATCGCCTCTGGCGTCATTCGAATTACCGATGCAGGGCACGTTGACATTTTCCATGACCATCGACGGGGCGGTCGAAAGCCTTGGCTTCGACGTGGCCGGCGGCAAGGGCCATCTGGCGGTGCCGGTTGAAATGGCGCAAAAACTGGGCGTGCTGTCCCTGGCCCAACGCATTGAAGTAGACGCGCTGTCGTTCCGGGGCCGCTACGAAGGAACCCCGGAAAAGATAGAGATCAACGACCTGACTCTTGATCTTGGGGCCGAGGGGAAGGTCTATCTGCCGGCTCCGTTCAACCACGAAATGCCGCTCCGCTCGATCAATGCGCGGGGCCGGTACTTAAGCGATTCCAGGCGGCTTGAACTGGAGACGGTGACATTTGATTTGCATGGCCCGAAGGCATCCATCGCCGTTAATTTGATGGCCGATGATGGCGGCCTGTCGCTGGGTGCCAGTGGTGTGGTGAAGAATATGCCGATCAACAGGGTTGCCGCCTATTGGCCGAGGGGATTGGCCGGGGACGCGCGTAAATGGGTGACCGGCAACATCAGCGAAGGCATGGCACCCGAGGCCCGCATCGCCACCCAGATGCATTTCGGTAACGACGGTAAATTCAGCCTTCTGACCCTGAGCGGCGACATGGATATACGCGGCGCCACCGTCGACTATCTTTCCCCCATGCCGAAGGCCATCAACACCAATGCAACGGTTCGCTTCAACAAGAAAAAATTCGATATTTTCATCACCCATTCTGAAGCCGCGGGCCTGTCCGCGGAAAAGGGCATCGTTTCGCTCACCGGGCTGGATGAGTTTGATCAGTATGCCGACATCGATCTATTCATCAAGGGACCCATGAAAAGCGCCATGCGGATGATCGAACATCAACCGCTTGGATTTTCTTCCGCTATTGGCATCGATCCGGAGCGCACCGACGGAAACGTCAATACCCATCTGAAGCTTGGCTTCCTGATCGAAAACACCTTGACCATGAGCGGTGTTGATGTGGTCGCCACGGCAAAAATGATGGATGTTTCCATCGCTAACGTCATTCTTGGTCAGGCCATCGAGCAGGGGCAACTTGATCTGGTCATCGACAAGCAGGGCATGGACATTAAAGGCGACGTCAAGCTGGGCCGGATTCCGGCTTCACTCAAATGGCGCCGCAATTTTGCTGCCGACGCCCCGTTCCGGGGCCGTTTCGACATCGCATCGGACATCGACAACATCCGAAACCTTGGTGACATCGGTATCGACTTGTCGCCGCTGCATGGGGATTTTGTCGAAGGGGGTGTCGGGGCCAATATTCGCCTGACCCTTTTTGACGAAAGCAAAGGTCAGGTGCAGATCAAGCTGGATATGGAAAAAGTCTTCCTCAACGTCCCGGCCATGGGGTGGTCCAAGCAAGCTGGCGTCGCCGGTATTGCACAGGTAAATATTGATCTGGATGGCGAACTGATTACCGACATTCCACTTTTTTCCATCGCCGCAGGGGATCTTCGCATTAGCGGCTCGGCCAAATATGCCAAAGACGGCACCGGCCTTGAGAAAGTCAACGTCAACCAGGTTTCCTATAACCGCACCGATCTGGCGGGGATCGTTATTCCCGGCCACGACGGCGGCTGGACGGTCAGCTTCCATGGGCCGAGCTTTGATCTGGAACCCATGTTCGATGACCTGTTCAAGTCGACGCCGGACGAAGAAGACAAACTTGGGCTGAACTTGAGCATGTCGGTCAAGGTCGACAAAATCTGGCTGGGCCCGAATAGGTATCTGAAACAGGTTACCGGAACATTCACCCGGGGCAATGAACGCTGGCGCGGCATTGCCGTCGATGGGGTCGTTGGCGAAGGCAAGCGCTTCGAGGTCAAGCTGGAGCCGACCGGCCTGGGCAAGCGCAGCCTCAGAATTCGTGCCGCCGATGCGGGCGATACCCTGCGCTCGCTCGGCTTCTATGACAATTTGGTCGGCGGCTTTTTGGATATCGAGGGGGTTTTCGACGACACCCAGCCCGGCCATCCGCTGACCGGCCGCCTGTTGATCAGCGACTACCGCATCGTTAATGCGCCGGCGCTGGTACAGTTGGTCAGTTTCCTGTCGCTGTCTGGTATTGTCGAATCCTTGCAGGGCGACGGCCTGGCGTTCAGCGATTTCGACGTCCCCTTTGTGCTCAAGAAAGGGGTCATTGAAATAGAAGATGCCAAGGCGACGGGCATATCGCTGGGTTACACGGCCAAGGGCCGCATCTATACCCATGCGGAAGTCGTTGATATCGAGGGCACCATGGTTCCCGCCTATGCGCTCAACAGCGTGCTCGGCAACATTCCGATTATCGGCACCCTGCTGACGGGAACCGAGGAAGGCGGCGGCATTTTCGCGGTAAGCTATGCCATGAACGGGCCGGTCGAAAAAATCAAGGTCAGCGTCAACCCGATGACGGCACTGGCGCCGGGCATTTTCCGCAACCTGTTCGGTATCCTTGCCGACAGCCCGCCATCGGCGCAATTCGCCAACGAGCCCGAGAAGGCCGCCCCGCCGGTATCTAATAAAAAACTAAACGACGTCGAAAAAACCGGCCAGTTTTAGGCTGGCACCACCAGCGCGTGGCGTTTCTTGCCGGCACTCAGCTTGATGACGCCATCTTCGTTGACGTCGGCGCTGGTGATGGTCCGGGTTTCATCGGTGAGGGCCACATCGTTGAGCCGCCCACCCCCGCCCTTGATGAGTTTGCGCGCCGCACCGTTTGAATCGGCCAGCCCGGCCCGCTTGAACAGCTCGTAAGCCGGGATGCCGGATTGCAGATCGCTTTTCGGGATGTCCAGGCGCGGCAGGGCATCGCCGCTGCCGCCTTCTTCGAAGGTGCGCCGTGCCGTTTCGGCGGCTTCCGTGGCCGCCGCCTGGCCGTGACACAGGGTGGTGATTTCAGATGCCAGGCGTTTCTTGGCTTCGTTCAGGTCGGCCCCTTCGAGGGCTTCCAGCTTGGCGATTTCGTCCAGCGGCAGTTCGGTGAACAGCCGAAAGAACCGGCCCACATCGGCGTCTTCCGTGTTGCGCCAGTACTGCCAGTAATCATAGGGACTCAGCATATCGGCGTTGAGCCACACGGCGCCGGCGGCGCTCTTGCCCATCTTGGCCCCCGATGATGTGGTCAGCAGCGGCGTGGTCAGGCCGAACAATTCGCGCTGGTCCATGCGCCGGGCCAGGTCGACACCATTTACAATGTTGCCCCACTGGTCGGAACCGCCCATTTGCAGGACACAATCGCTGCGCCGGCTCAGTTCCAGAAAATCATAGGCCTGCAAGATCATGTAGTTGAATTCCAGGAAGCTCAGGTTGTGTTCCCGCTCCAGCCGTAATTTTACGGAATCAAACCCGAGCATCCGGTTGATCGAGAAGTGCCGCCCGTAATCCCTGAGGAACGGAATGTATTGAAGGTCTTTCAGCCAATCGTCGTTGTTGACCATGACGGCGTCCGTAGGGCCGTCCCCGAAGGTCAGGAATTTGGAAAATACGTCCTTGATGCCGTCCATGTTGGCGGCGATGGCGGCGTCGTCCAGAAGCTGGCGGCTTTCGTCCTTGCCCGACGGATCGCCGACCTTGGTGGTGCCGCCGCCCATCAGCACAATCGGCTTATGGCCGCATTGCTGGAACAGCCGCAGCAGCATGATCGAGACCAGCGATCCGGCATGCAGGCTGGGGGCCGTGCAGTCGAATCCAATATAGGCGGTGACCACGCCGTCGGCGCTCAGGGCGTCAAGCGCCTCCAAATCCGTGCACTGGTGCATATAACCGCGCTCGGTGATGCGCTGGATAAAGTTTGAACGGTGGCTGGTCATCGTCTGTCCGTATCATTAACCTAGGGAAAGGACTTAATACCAAGGTGCGGCGCCAAGCGCCACAGGCAAAGGGCAGGTTTGATGACGGAACGGCGGATTTTGACGGCCCTGGGCCTGATGAGCGGCACTTCCCTTGACGGCATCGACGCCGCCATCATCGAAAGTGACGGCGAAACCGTTAAATCCACCGGCGCCGGAATTTCCATTCCCTACGATCCGGATTTCCGGGCAGCCCTGCGGGGGTGTCTGGGCAAGGGCCAAGACGAAACGGCGGATATGGCCCGCGAGCTGACCCTGCGCCATGGCGATGCGGTTCAGCAGTTATGGGATCAAGCGGGCCTGAAGGCCGCCGACATCGATATCATCGGCTTTCACGGACACACCATCAGCCATCGCCCCCATGAAGGGGTGAGCGTGCAGATCGGCGACGCAGCCCTGTTGGCCGAACTGACCGGCATCGATGTGGTCGCCGATTTCAGGTCGGCGGACGTGGCGGCGGGCGGCGAAGGGGCGCCCTTTGCGCCGCGGTATCATCAGGCCCTGGCCCATGCTCTGGAAACCCCGCTCGCGGTGCTCAACATCGGCGGCG
>JABMOQ010000140.1 GCA_013204045.1 Rhodospirillaceae bacterium
AAGGCGATAAGCACGCCGAAGATTTTGTCGCCATTTCACAGAATGCCAAAATTCCGGCCATGGTCGATGACGACGGACCCGGTGGCGCGCCTATATCGATGATGGAAAGCGGCGCCATATTGATGTATCTGGCGGAAAAAATGCAAAGCCCGTTGTTGCCCACTGAAATGCGCGCCCGTTATCAGGTCATCCAGTGGCTGATGTTCCAGATGGGCGGCGTCGGGCCAATGTATGGCCAGGCTCATCACTTCCTGAAATTTGCAAAGGAAGATGTGCCCTACGGCAAAAAGCGCTATCATGATGAAACCAAGCGGCTTTACGGTGTCCTCGACAGGCGTCTGGACGAAGCGGCGTATCTGGGCGGCGACGCTTATTCGATTGCCGATATCGCCACCTACCCGTGGGTGGCCAGGTTCGCATGGCATCAGGTGGATCTGGGCGCGTTTCCCGCCGTTAAAAGCTGGTTTGATGGCCTTACGGACCAACCCGCCGTTAAAAAGGGCATGATCGCGGTGCCTGAATAGGGGAGAAAACGAAACATGAGCAATCTGAAAAAACCAACGGTTAAACGCGTCCGTCAGGCCCTGACAGATGCGGGCCTCAACGATGCCGTGATCGAACTGGATGAAACGGCGCGTACCGCCGAAGATGCCGCCAAGGCGACCAATTCGGAACTGGGCGCCATCGTCAAGTCGCTGGTTTTCATAATCGGCGAAGAACCGGTGCTGGCGTTGGTCGCCGGCGATCATAAATGCGTGCCTGAAAACCTGCCACGCGCCCTTAATCTAGAGGGCGAGGTCCGCAAGACCGACGCCGATATGGTCAAGGCGGCGACCGGCTTTTCCATCGGCGGTGTCGCCCCCGTCGGCTTGGCCCTCGACCTGCCAGTGGTCATCGACGTCAGCCTCAAGCGGTTTGATACCATTTACGCGGCGGCCGGGCATCCGCACTGCGTCTTCCCGACGACGGTCAATGAGTTGAAGCGGCTGACCGGTGGCATCGTATCGTACAACATCGCCGAGCCGGTTTAATCAGGCAGGTGGCCGAGCCTGCGAAGGGCCAGGAAAATCATCATCAGGTTTATGAACAACGCGGCATGCAGGCCAGTTTGCTGGGCCAGGGGCGCGTCCAGAATAGGGATAAGCCATGCCGCCAGCAGCCCCTCGCGTTCCCAGCGCAACCAGCCATTCTGGTAGCCGTGCCAACCCAGAATGGCGATGGGGACGGCCATCAGGCAAAGGTCATAGTCATTGATATGGGGCGACGCCAGTAAAGCCGCCGGAATCAAAACCGCCATGGCGAGGCGTACGGGCGGCCGTCGCCACCAGACAACCCCCAACAATCCCGCCAATCCCACGAAGGCAAGACCCTGCGCCGCCCAGGCCAGGGGAACGGCGACGCCGAATTCCAGCAGCGACACGAACAGGCTCGGCATCTTGTACCAGGGCAGGGCGCCGGTTTCGACCACGTGGCTGGCGAAGGACAAATTATTGAAAAAAGCCGCGAACACATCCCCCGAAAAGGCCAAAAATGCCGCCTCTAAAAAAATCAACGTGACGATCGTCGCCGATATGAATACCCGCCAGTATCTTCCCGCCGCCAGGGCGATGGGGAAAAGAATTCCCAGATGCGGCTTGAAGGAAAGCAGGCCGATCATCGCCCCGGCCAGGGCCGGCCTGCGTTCCATGAAAACAACGGCGCCGGCCACCAGGGCGGTGATAAAAAGGCCATTTTGCCCCTGAATCAGATTCAGGAACAGGCCCGGAAACGCCAGCGCACACCACAGTGCCGGGCGCGATGGGACCAGGGCGCTCATGGCAAATGCGAAAAGCCCGACCTGGATTAGGCTCCACAGGAACAGGGCCACCCCGTAGGGCAGCACGCCCAAGGGCAGCATCAACAGGTGATAGGTCGGCGGATAGGACCACATAAAGCGGGCCTGATTGCCGGCAACGCCCTGGCGCGACGCCTCGAGAAGCCGCGCCGGCTCATAGGCTGCCTCGGGTTCGCCGCCAAGGGCCAGCCGACCGCCGCTCCAATGGGACATAAAATCGGCGCCCAGGGGCTTGCCACGATAATCGATCATGCCCTCGGCGCTGACCACCCACAGCACCAGCCCAATCACATAAACAATAATGATTATGCGGGGATAAAGCCGTATCCGCTCGGCCGTCATCCAGTGGGGTTTCATGGTATAGCCTTCCGTTTCCCGGTCTTTCATGGGGCCTGGTTGTTCATGGATAAATCACCATAACACCCTTGTAAACCGGGCCTTTAAAGGCCATAACATCCCCGCCGGGCAGTTGGCCGAGTGGCTGAAGGCGCTCCCCTGCTAAAAGTGCCAGTATCGAACAACAGGCACCTACCCCGACCTCGTGAATAGCCAAG
This sequence comes from Rhodospirillaceae bacterium, assembly GCA_013204045.1. GTDB lineage: Bacteria > Pseudomonadota > Alphaproteobacteria > Rhodospirillales > JABHCV01 > JABMOQ01. The sequence goes on from JABMOQ010000140.1 coordinate 2,389, forward strand.
TTCTCGTACAATTTCTCCCAAAGTCCGACGGCTGG
>JABMOQ010000141.1 GCA_013204045.1 Rhodospirillaceae bacterium
GGGCAGGACAAGGCCAATCCGGTCGCCTTCCTTCAATCGGTGGCGATGCTGCTCGAGCACCTTGGCGCACGAACGGACCGGCGCGATCTTACCGATGCCGCGGAAACCCTGAAGCGTGAAACCGACGCGCTGTTGGCGTCACCGGCGACGCGAACGCCGGACCTTGGCGGAACCTGCGGCACAAAGGCTTTTACCGCGGCCCTGGTGGCGGCCATCAGCGCGGGCTGATCTCTGGCGTCCGGTTTAATCGCGAAGGCGCCTGTGACGTTTGCCTTATTCTTTTCTCGTCATTACCGGGCCTGCGGGCGTGCAGCGTACTTGGGCCCGGTACGGCCTCGACGTTTCACATCCTTTGCCGGCGATTAATATCAACGGCCCTTGGTATAACGTCAGGACCTGTGTCTTCTCAAAACCTGCGTTCCGGTTTGATCTTTAACATTTCTACGCCGCGCGTCGTTCATATCGGTGATGCAAGCCTCCGAGTTGAGGAACTGCGATGATGTTTCCCTGATGGGGCGGAGAGGTTGCGCGCGGGACGGGTGCATCTTTCGACAGAGCCAGATGCGTTCGCGTCTCATTGTAATAGACAAGATAGTCTTTCAAGACCCGGCGCAGATGCCGTGCGCTGAAGATAATCATGTGATCGAGGCACTCGCGACGGATGGAACCGATAACCCGTTCGACGTGACCGTTCTGCCAGGGTGATCTGGGCGCGGTGGGAACGGATGTCATTCCCAACAGCTGAAGCCTTCGGCGAAAAGCCTCCCCGAATGTCCCGTGGCGATCATGGATGACGTAACGCGGAGCGGATTCCCACGGAAAAGCCTCGCGCATCTGCTGAACCGTCCAGAATGTCGACGGGTTCGCGGTGACTGCCAGGTAAACCAATTGACGCCGTTGATGGTTCAGGACGACGAGCACATAGAGCTGTCTGAACGATAGTGTCGGGACGGTCAGAAAGTCGATAGCGGTAATACAATCCCGATGGTTGGCTAAAAAGGTCTTCCAGCGCTGTCCCGGATCAGAGGGACGGCGCGGCATGTATCTTGATACCGTCGACTGACTGACATCGAAGCCCAGCTTGAGGAGTTCGCCGTGGATACGAGGCGCGCCCCACAGCGGATTCTCCCGGCTCATCTGCCGAACGAGTTGACGGATTTCGGTATTGACCCTGGGCCGTCCACCGCGACGGCGGGACTTCCATCGCCAGTACCATCTGAATCCTCCGCGATGCCAGCGGATCAGGGTTTTTGGATGAACGATCATCAACGCCTGAACCGACCTTGGCCAAAGGCGGTAGAGCCACACGAACCAGAAGCGATCGAACCTGGTTGTGCGGACCCGCTTGCGTGACGGTCGAAGAAGCATATCCAGCTGGTGACGGAGCATGATGTTCTCGGCCCGGATATCGGCACGAGACTTCAGACAGGCGGGAAATTGGAGAAGAACGAGACGAATGATATTGATCATGCCACCAGTCTAACTGGCAAAAAAACTATGGAAATCAGGGAATCAAGGTTTTGAGGAGGGACACGTCTCTAATTTAGAAAATTCCATTACTCGCTCCCGGAGAGCGCCAGAAATCCGCCGCTTTCAGGTATCTGTGGTTTGGTGGCGTCTCTGGCGCCGGAAGAATGGTGGGCCCGGCAGGACTCGAACCTGCAACCAGACCGTTATGAGCGGCCGGCTCTAACCAGTTGAGCTACGGGCCCACCGTGTTCCCCGCCCGTTACCAGTGGCGAGGATAATATGAAAAAGGCCGGGGCGTTTTGAAAACCCCGGCCCTTAAATCTTCTTCTCGTCGTCCGCTTCCCTAGTAATCGAGGAAACTTCTGAGCTTGCGCGAGCGGCTGGGGTGTTTCAGCTTGCGCAATGCCTTGGCTTCAATCTGACGTATTCGCTCGCGGGTAACGGAGAACTGCTGGCCGACTTCTTCCAGCGTATGATCCGTGTTCATGCCGATGCCAAAGCGCATGCGCAGCACCCGTTCTTCGCGGGCCGTTAAGGACGCCAGCACCCGGGTCGTGGTTTCGCGCAGGTTGGCCTGGATGGCGGCATCCAGCGGCTGCACCGCGTTCTTGTCTTCTATAAAATCGCCCAGGTGGCTGTCTTCCTCGTCGCCGATGGGCGTTTCCAGGCTAATCGGTTCTTTGGCAATTTTCAAAACCTTGCGCACTTTTTCAAGCGGCATGGAAAGTTTCTCGGCCAGTTCTTCCGGCGTCGGCTCGCGGCCAATTTCATGGAGCATCTGGCGCGAGGTGCGGACCAGCTTGTTGATTGTTTCGATCATGTGCACCGGAATACGGATGGTGCGCGCCTGATCGGCGATGGAACGGGTAATCGCCTGGCGGATCCACCATGTGGCGTAGGTCGAGAACTTGTAGCCGCGGCGGTATTCAAATTTATCAACCGCCTTCATCAGTCCGATGTTGCCTTCCTGAATCAGGTCCAGGAACTGCAGGCCACGGTTGGTGTATTTTTTGGCAATGGAAATCACCAGGCGCAGGTTGGCCTCGATCATTTCCTTCTTGGCCCTGGCGGCCTCGCGCTCGCCCTTTTGCACAACGGCGACGATGCGGCGGAATTCGCTGACCGGCAGGCCGGCCTCGTCGGCGATGGTGCCGATCTCCTTGCGGATGGCTTTGACGTCATCGCCGTATTTGGTGACGAAACGTTCCCATCCCTTGGCCTTCAGTCGCTTGACCTTGCTGAGCCAACGCGGGTCCAGTTCATGGCCATGATAGTGATCGAGAAATTCATCGCGCTTGACCTTGGAACTGACCGCCATGCGCATAATTCTGCCCTCAAGCCCGATCAGTTGGCGATTGAGGCCATACAGATGATCGACCAACTGTTCGATGCGGGCATTGTTCAGGTGCACGCCATCCATCAACACAACCAGTTCGTGGCGCAGTTTGCCGTAGCGATTTTCCTGGGCCGGCGTGATTTGCTGACCCTTGGAAAATGCTTCCATGCGCTGTAGTTGCAGGCGGTGCAGTTTCTTGTAAGTCTTGGCGATAACCTCGAAAGTTTCGATAACTTCCGGCATCAGCTTGGCTTCCAACGCCGCCAGCGACAGGTTTACTTCCTCGCCGTCATCATCGTCATCGTCGCCCTCGCGTTTATCCTCGCCGTCTTCTTTCTTTTCGGCATCGCCGTCGCTTTTTCCCGCTACTCCCTGGTCCGGCTTCTTGCCCTCCGGCTTGTCTTCTTTTGTATCTTTGCCATCCGTTGCGGGCGGCGCCACGACAACTGCGGCGTTGGCCTGCCCCGGGCCGCCGCCATGGGTGGCGTCCAGATCGATGATGTCACGCAGCAACATCCGTTCATCAAGCAGTGCGTCGTGCCATTCAACGATGGCGCGGATGGTCAACGGGTTTTCACAGACGCCGCCGATCATCATTTCGCGGCCGGCCTCTATGCGCTTGGCGATGGCAATTTCGCCTTCCCGCGACAATAGCTCCACAGAGCCCATTTCGCGCAGATACATGCGAACCGGATCATCGGTGCGGCCTAGATCGCTTTCATCGACGTTACCGGCAGGCTTTTCCCGTTCTGAACCTTCAGGCTTATCCGTTGCCCCTTCCTCACCGTCTTCACTATCGCTGTCGACGACATTGATGCCCATCTCGGAAAGTTGCGACATGGTGTCTTCGATCTGCTCGGAAGACACCTGGTCGGGTGGCAGGGCAGCGTTCATTTCGTCATAGGTGACGAATCCACGCTCCTTGCCCTTGGCCAGCATTTTCTTGACTGCCGCGCCCAAGGTATCGAGGAGCGGGCTGTCGGTGGTTTCTTCCTGCGGGGCAGCCTTTTCCGCTGCGGCGGTAGATTTTGTCGCCATCTATACCTTCTTACTTAACTGTCATTGGGAACCTGGGAGCCGGCAAACATTGATCCTGAAAATCGTTCAATGCTTTGTCGCGACGCCGCTAACGCTGGCAAAGGCGGTGTCCGGGAGTCCTTCCATGGCTTCGTTCTTTTGCTCGGCGGTTGAGCGCAGCCTGTTGAAGTTTTCCGGGGTCATGCCGTCTGTCAGGCGCTGTTGTTCCTCCTGGATTTCAATGCGTAATTCCGTATTTCTATAAAGGGCATAGGTTTCTTCCCAACCCTCCAGAGCCGTTTCGATATCCGTATCGCGCCTGGCAAAGAAAGCATTCAAAAGAAAATCCGGACCCAGTATAGAGTCCAGAATTTCAGAAAATCCGCTATCCCTTAGGTGGCGTTCAACACCGTCTGAGTCAAGGCCCTCTGCCCCGGCCATGGTCTTTAAAACCTCTTGCCGCAGAATGTCAAGGCCGGGGGCCAAAAAAGCCACATTTCCAAGGCGTTCGCCCACATCATCATAGAGCCCTGGATGGCCGATCAGGGTCGCCAGCAGGATCTTTTCCTGGACCGTTCCGGCATCGACCTGCCCGGCCCCGGCCCCGAGGCTGACCGCCCCGCCCCGCCCGGCCCGTGAGCCGGCCTGCTTGCCGCCCCCCACCCACAGGCGGTCGCGGAAATTCCTTGAAAAATGGCCGCGCACGGTGGAATCGGCGATACGCCGGGCATGATCTTCCAGGGCCTTTTGTACCGAAGCCCGCTGTTCCGGCGTTTTCGGCAGCCGCCCACCGGTTTCCATGCGCCACAGGATTTCCGACAGGGGCTCGGCCCGGGCAATAATATCGGCCATGGCCGCAGGCCCGTTGCTGCCAATCAGGCTGTCCGGATCCTGGCCCTGGGGCAACTGGGCGAAGCGTAACCCGTAGCCGGGCTTAAGCAGCGGCAGGGCACGCTCGGCGGCCCTTGTGGCCGCCCTCTGGCCCGCATTGTCACCATCGAAGCACAGTACCGGCTCGCGCACCAGGCGCCACATTTCGCCGATCTGCTCCTCGGTCAGGGCGGTGCCCAGCGGCGCCACCGCGTGGCTGAAACCGGCCTTGCTGAGGGCGATCACATCCATATAGCCCTCGGTGACGATGACCGTCCCCGCCTTGCGTGCCGCGACCACCGCATGATCCAGGCCGTACAGCACCCGGCCCTTGTGAAACAGGGGCGTTTCCGGTGAGTTCAGGTATTTGGCGGCTTTTTCATCGTCGGCCAGCAGGCGCCCGCCGAAGGCGATGACGCGGCCACGGCGGTCGGTAATCGGGAACATGATGCGGCCACGGAAGCGGTCATAGGAGTCCCGGTCTTGTCCTTCCGGCTCGATCAACATCCCGGCGGCGACCATCAGCTCGTCGGCGATGCCCTCGCGCCGCAGCGCCGCCTTGGTAACGCCGCGTCCATCAGGGGCAAAGCCGATTCGGAATTTGGCAATGGTGGCGTCGTCGAGGCCGCGGCCGCGCAGATAATCAAGCCCGGCCCGGCCCTCCGGCATCCTGAGCGTGCGCTCGTAGAAGGCCGCAGCCTTTTCGGTGACATCATAAAGGGTCTGCCGGCGCATCGCCCGTTGGCGTTCTTCCGGGCTGTCGACGGGAACTTCCATGCCGGCGTCGTGGGCCAGCCGCTCGACCGCCTCGGGGAAGTTCAGGCCTTCGGTCTTCATGACGAAATCAATGGCGCTGCCGTGCTCGCCGCAGCCGAAACAGTGATAAAAGCCCTTGTCCTCGTTGACCGTGAACGACGGCGTCTTTTCCTTATGGAAAGGGCACAGGCCCGAATGCTCGTGGCCCTTGCGGGTCAGCTTGACGCGCTTGGAGACCACATCGGCGAGTCCGATGCGGGTGCGCAACTCGTCAAGAAACTGCGGCGTAAAGGCCATTCTGAGGGGTCTCGGGTTATCGGTCGGGTTACGGGCGCGGCTCAAGACACATTATAACAGAGGCCCAGTGTAGCCCCTGCCCCGACCCATAAAAAGCCAAGGTTTTGCACGCTATTAAACAGTTATCCACAGGTTGAGCGGAAGCCCGGAAATGAAACGACTCGCCGCCTAGCCTAACCGTCCCTTGACGATGGCGCTGGCCTTGGAAAAGTCCATCTTGCCGGCATGAAGCTCTTTAAGCCGGGCCATGACCTTGCCCATGTCCTTGAGGGAGGCGGCCCCGATTTCCGCCACCATGGCGTCGATGGCGGCGGCCATGGTGGCGTCATCCATTTGTTCGGGCATGAATTGTTTGATGATCTCGATTTCACCGGCTTCCTGCTCGGCCAGTTCCAGGCGCCCGCCCTTCTCGTACATCTCGATGCTGTCATGGCGCTGTTTGATCATCGCTTGCAGCAGCGACAGGATGTCGTCATCGGATATGCCGTCCTGATTGCCCTTGGCGCGAGCGGCGATATCGCGGTCCTTCAAGGCCGCCAGAATCAGCCGAATGGTCGAAAGGGTATGGGTATCTTTCGCCTTCATGGCGGTCTTCATGGCGTCACTCAAACGCGTGCGCATTTTTCATTAGCTTTCGGCTGTTTCTGGAAGTCGCAGACGTTACATAAAAATGCGTTAGAAAGCAACTTCTTGAAATAATTTAACATATTGAAAATAAAAGAACTTTCCTAAAAAACGACTCTTGACGGCAAGGCCCCTATTGCTTAAACAACTGCAAATCTCCTGACACGAAGGACCTAAAGGCCCGATGCCAGAGGCCGACACCAGAACGACGCCGCCCCAAGACACCCGGCCGCCGGGAGTCAATGCGGCTATTGTTCTGGAAGACGGCGGCGTTTACTGGGGCCGCGGCGCCGGTATCTGCGGCGTCGCCATCGGCGAAATCTGCTTCAACACCTCGCTGACCGGCTACCAGGAAATCCTCACCGATCCCAGCTACGCCGGGCAGATCATCACCTTTACCTTCCCCCACATCGGCAATGTCGGCACCAACCCGGAAGACATTGAAACCGTGACCCCGGCGGTGCGCGGCTGCATATTGGCCGCCGACATCACCGGGCCGGCCAACTGGCGGGCCGCCGGGCATCTGGATGCCTGGCTCAAGAAAAACAACCTGGTCGCCATTACCGGCATCGATACCCGGCGCCTGACCCGGCGGATTCGCGACGGCGGCGCCCCCCGCGGCGCGATCATTCATTTAAGCGACGCAGGCGAGGCCATCGACACCGACGCCCTGAAAGAAATGGCGCAAGCGTGGCCGGGGCTGGAAGGCATGGACATGGCGAAAGAGGTTTCCTGCACCCAGAGCTATGCCTGGGATCAGGCCGAATGGTCCATCGAGGACGGCTACGCCACCCAGGACCGACCGAAACACCATGTGGTCGCCGTCGATTTCGGGGCCAAGCTCAATATCCTCAGGTGCCTGGCCGCCGCCGGCTGCCGGGTCACCGTGGTCCCCGGCAACACATCAGCCGATGATATTTTGAAACTCAAACCCGATGGCGTGTTCCTGTCCAACGGCCCCGGCGATCCGGCGGCGACGGGCCAATACGCCGTGCCCATGATCCAGGCGCTGCTCGAGGCTGATATGCCGATCTTCGGCATCTGCCTCGGCCACCAGATGCTGGCCCTGGCCATGGGCGCCACCACGTCGAAAATGCACATGGGACACCGGGGCGCCAACCACCCGGTCAAGGACTTAGAGACCGGCCGGGTCGAGATCACCAGCCAGAACCACGGCTTCGTGGTGATGCGCGACTCTCTCCCCGATGGCGTCGTCGAAACTCATACCTCATTGTTCGACGGCTCCCTCGAAGGCATCCGCATCACCGGCAAAAAAGCCTTCTCCGTCCA
>JABMOQ010000142.1 GCA_013204045.1 Rhodospirillaceae bacterium
AGATAATTCAGGCCTTCATTGGCGAGCCAGGCGACCGGGGTGTCGAGCAAGGCAAGGTCGATATACTGGCCCTGCCCCGTCAGATCGCGATGACGAACAGCGGCGAGGATGGAAACAGCGGCGTACATGCCACACATGATATCGGAAATACCGACACCAACCTTCGTCGGCGGACCATCGGGCTCGCCGGTAATGCTCATAACCCCCCCCAGCCCTTGAGCCAGATAATCGTATCCGGCGCGCGGCGCATAGGGACCGGTTTGGCCGAAACCGGTGATCGAGCAAAAAATCAGGCCGGGGAACTCTTCTTTCAAATCATCATAGGAAAGGCCGAACTTGGCCAGCCCGTCGACTTTGAAGTTTTCGACGAGAATATCGCACTTGCCAATCAAGCGGCGCACCAGTTGCTGGCCTTCGCGCGTGCCCAAGTCGATTCCGACAGAACGTTTATTGCGATTCGCGCTTAAGTAGTATGCGCTTTCTTTGGTATCGGCGCCGTCTTTATCCTTGATATAGGGCGGCCCCCACTTGCGGGTGTCATCGCCCGCCACCGGATGCTCAATCTTGATAATATCGGCACCGAGGTCGCCAAGAAGCTGGGTGCTGGTCGGCCCCGCCAGAATGCGCGTCAAGTCAAGAACCCGAAGGTCCGAAAGCGCGCCGCCATTTGAATTAATGATATTTTCAGCCATGGGGGCGAAACTATCTCGACAATCCCTTTCAGACAACACGAAAGATGATTATGCAATGGAGCGGATGAGGGGAATCGAACCCCCGTCGTAAGCTTGGGAAGCTTCTGCTCTGCCATTGAGCTACATCCGCATGGATACCCCGAGTTATAGCACTTGGTCTACGTAGGGTCAGCCACGTTCCTGATAAAGGAGTGGGGCCGCAGCATGGCCAGCATCTGCGACCAGCCGTTGGGGTTGTTGGGATAAACCGTCTTGTAATGAACCAGGGCGGCGAACGTTTTGTCTTGCGCAGTCAAGGTGACATGGGGCTTTTCTGCGGCGTCGAGGCTCAGGATTTCGAGCATTCGCCCTGTCTTTATGCTGAAAGTCCGGGTCTGCCGCATGTCGGCTTGCGAGACGTTGATGACCCGGGCCTGCAAATAGTTTTCAAGATCGGCGCGCAGACCGCCTTCGACCGGCGCCAGGGTGGCGACCATATCGAGCAGTTCTTCCGTCACCGCCGGCCACGCGCCGGTCAAGGCGATGGACAAATATTTGAACAACAGGTTGGCGCCGATTTCGGAATTTTTCACCCTCTCCAGGTTTTCCTCGTTGCAATAATAATCCCGGCAGGCGGATTCCGTATCGAACAGTTCGGAGACGGTTTCCTGCCGGAAGGCCGCCACCATGTCGGCGATGGCCGATGTGCCATCGAGGGCATTTTCGTACAGAGCCTTGATCAGCGTCGATTTCCTGACGCCGTTTTCTTCAAGCAGGGTGGCGATGACATCAAAAATACCCGAGTTATGGTAGATCATGGTCACCAAATGCAGTGTCCGCGCCGCGAGATAGTCGTCGAACGACAAGGTATTGGTGGCGACAACGATTTGTTCCAGGTCGGCGACGATTTCGTCCTTACCCCCGATCCTGTACTTGCCCATGCCCCGGGGCAGCAGACGCCACCTGAGATCAAAGTCGTAGGCCCGGCGCGAGGCTTCGGTTTCCAGGACCGTGCTTTTCAGGATCATCGCCTGGTAGGAGGAAAATTCCTGCAAGCCGGAGTCGATAAGGCCGTAGACGGCGCTCACATGGGTGTCCAGGGTTTCCTTTGGCAGCGCCAGGATGACATCGGCCATGCTTCTGAGGCCGCGCCGATGGATTTCGGTCTGCACCTCCGAATAGGCATCGAGGCTGATGTTATCGCGTTTGATTTCGGCCAGGGTTTCCGGGTTGGTGCTCTGCATGGCGGTCGAGATCACCAGGGTGTCGGGCAACACCTTTTCGACGGCGTCCAGAATCTGGGCGGCCTTGTTCTTGCCGGTGGAACAGCCGATTACCCGCGGCCAGCCGTGTGCGTCCTGGCATTTTCTTAAGCATTCGGCAATATTCAGGTCGCGTTTGTACATGGCGAAATTAGGATCGGCAAATTCGATGCGGGCGATGTTGGGACTGCCGGCGACCATTTTCTCGGCGATCAGTTCCAGTTCTCCGTTGACTGCGTCCACATCGCGCATGGCCATCTTGCTGAAATAGCCCTCGCCCTGTTGACAGAATGTACAGCTGAACGGGCAACCCCGGTTGGTTTCGACCAACGGATACAGCTTGTCGTCGAAGAATTTGTCCATCATGCCGTTCAGGTAGGGCGATGGAATGTCGTCGAGGTTTTTGAACAGCCCGCCGATTTCTTCTTCGCCGTTGTCCGGCGATCCTTTCAGGCCGATGCGGCCGAGCGGCCCGCCGGCCCGGAAGGCACCATCGGCATCGACGCTCAGGCATTGGGGGGGCTGCGATTTTTTTAAGGCTTCAATATAGCATCCGTTGTCCAGATAGCGCGACACCAGCACGGCGGCGGCGATCTCGCCTTCGTTCAATACGAAAAAGTCGACATACGGATGGGCCTTCAGAAAGGCTTCCCGCTTGCCCTCTTCCTTGGAAATATTTGGGCCGCCGGCAACGACAAGAATGGTCGGGTCCAGGTCCTTGATCGCCCTGGCGAAACTCAGTCCCAGGTTCTGATTCCACACGTAGCCGGAAAACATGAACACGTCCGGTCGCCGCCGGTTCAAGGCGGCCTCCAGGTCATCCGGATATTTGAACACCTCGATCCGGACCCGCCCCTGCAGCGCCTTGTCGATGGCCGAGCCGACCGAGGCTGCGCCCAGGGGAAAAGTGCCGCTGGAAAGCGAAATATATGTATGAGTCAGGTCCGCAATATATATGACGCATGAATCGGACATCTTGGGCTTCCCGGTTTCAGCTTCTAAACATTGATAACACCCCGGCCGGACATATTGCACACGCATTTGTTATTTGGATATGTGGCCCGGGCCTTGTAAAAAGGCCCTATGACCCTTGCCAATCCCGCCAAATTCAGCGACCCGGCCGTGACCGCCAAGGGCGAAGCGCGCGCCGTCGTCGCCCTGACCCACCTGAAGACCCTGTGGTTCAACACCGGCAGCCTGTGCAACATCACGTGCCGCAACTGTTACATGGACTCGTCGCCGAAAAACGACGATTTGGCCTATCTGAGCCTGGCTGAAGCTGACAGCTATCTGGATGAAATTGCGAGCGGCGGGCTGGGCGTCGAGGAAATCGCCTTTACCGGCGGCGAGCCGTTCATGAACCGGGATTTGCCGGCCATGCTGGAAAGCGCCCTTGGCCGTGGTTTCAAGGTGCTGGTGCTTTCCAACGCCATGAAACCGATGATGCAACGCGCCGATGACCTTCTTGATCTTCATCGTCGCTATGGCGGCAAGCTGGCGATCCGGGTGTCTATCGACCATCACACCCCAGGGAAACACGAGGACGTACGCGGGCCCGATACCTGGCGGCCGATGCTGACCGGCCTGAAGTGGCTGGCCGAGAACGGTTTCAACATGGCGGTCGCCGGACGCACCCTGTGGGATGAGCCGGAAGAAACCGCGCGGGCCGGATACCGGGCTTTGTTCGCGGCCGAAAACATTCCCGTCGACGCCGATAACGCGGCGGCGCTGGTGCTGTTCCCGGAAATGGATGTTCATGTGGATGTGCCGGAAATTACCGTTCACTGCTGGAATATCCTTGGCGTCAAGCCGGAAGCCATGATGTGCGCCACCTCGCGCATGGTCCTTAAACGTAAAGGCGCTGCAAGTCCCACCGTGGTGCCGTGTACCTTGCTGCCCTATGATCCGGCCTTCGAGCTCGGCCGTAATTTGGCCGGATCGGCGACCACGGTCAGCCTCAACCATCCCCACTGCGCCAAGTTCTGCGTGCTGGGCGGGGCGTCGTGCAGCGCCTAGGGCCGTCTGGCTTGTTCATATTCGACCCCGAAAAGACCCCCAAAGCGCCCCGTTTTTGCCACACTGCCCGGTCAGTCTGCCCGCTTTCCAATATGCGGGAGACCGATCATGCGCCTCAACTCAACCCTTCCCATCATCGCCGTGACGTTGCTGGTCAGCGCCTGCGGCAGCGCCGATGTGACCCGCGTTCGGGCCCTGGATGTGGCCGGCGACGGCTACGATGCGCGGCTCGCCCGCGCCTATAAAACCCTGGCGCTTTTTGAAGCCGACCAGATGAATGATACCGGCGATGCCCGCCACTTCGCCAGAAAGGCCCTGCTCGCCGCCGCCGGCCAGCGCCCCGGCCCCGAGCAGCCGGTGCGCCGCAAGCTGCCAGAGGGCGAGAAGCAGGAAATCCGCGCCGCCTTTCGCCGCCTTACCGCCGTCAACCATAGCGATGCCCGCACCATCGTTCCCGGCGCTGCGGCCCGCGCCCAGGCCGGGTTCGACTGCTGGCTTGAACAGCAGGAAGAAAACTTTCAAGCCGATCACATCGCCACCTGCCGGAGCGAATTTTATCAGGCCCTGTTCGAGGCCGAAGCCGCGTGGCCGTCGGCCTTTGTTTCTTTCTTCGAGCTGAACAGCGACGCGCTGAGGGGCGATGCCATGGAGGCGGTGGTGGTCGCGGCACGCAAGGCCCTTGCCAATGAAACCCCCGAACAGACGGCGCGGAGCGGCCGTGTCAGCATCGTTATCAGCGGCCATGCCGACCGCGCCGGCAGCGAGGCCCACAACATGGGCCTGTCAAAGCGCCGCGCCGACAACGCCCGGACCCGGCTGATCCGGCTGGGCATCGACGGCACCCGCATCGCCATCCGTGCCCATGGTGAAGGCCGGCCCCTGAAAGCGACCCCGGACGGCAGGCCAGAGCCCAGGAACCGCCGGGTCGAGATCCGCATCGGGTTAGCGCCGGAAACCTGATGGTTTAAAAAATAAGACTGGATTAATTTTCAACACTTCCCACCTATAGCCTAAGGGGGCCCCACTTATGGTGGGAGCCCCCGTTTTGTCGAAACCGGAGCAGAGGTTTTTTCGTGACCGTAAAACAATCCGACCCCCAGGCCGCCGACGCTTACGCCAAGACGACCCGCAATATTCTGGTATCCGTCGAGCCCGTATATCTGGAACATGATTCCATGCCCGAGAACGGCCACTATCTGTGGGCCTATCATGTGACCGTAAAAAACAACGGCACCGATACGGTGCAACTGATGTCGCGCTACTGGCACATTACCGATGGCCGTGGCGGCATTCAGGAAGTGCGGGGCGATGGCGTGATCGGCGAGCAGCCCATTCTTAAAGCCGGCGACTCTTACCAATACACCAGCGGAACGCCGCTCGCCACGCCGTCGGGAATCATGACCGGCACCTACCACATGGTCCTGGAAAACGGCGAAGGCTTCGATATCGACATTCCGGCGTTTTCCCTCGACAGTCCCTTCGAAAGCGTGTCGGTCAACTGAAATAAAGCCATTTTTTCGGCTTTTCCCCTTGATTTCGGCGGCTTACTCACCACATCCTGCGGTATGAGCAGCAAAGAGAAATTCAGCGTCATCAAGGGCGCCGAGGCAGCCAAAGACAAGCCGTCCCGCGGCGAGGCCGAAGATGCCGTGCGTACCCTGTTGCGCTGGGCCGGCGATGACCCTGCCCGCGAGGGCCTGAAAGACACGCCGGCGCGGGTGGTGCGCTCCTATGAAGAATTTTTCGCGGGCTATAACGAAGACCCGGAAGAGCTGCTGAAGCGCACCTTCGAGGAAACCGACGGATACGATGAAATGGTGCTGCTCCGCGATATCCGTTTCGAATCCCATTGCGAACACCATATGGCGCCGATTATCGGCAAGGCTCATATCGCCTATTTGCCGCGCCACCGGGTTGTCGGCATTTCAAAGCTGGCCCGGCTGGTCGAGGTTTATGCCAAGCGCCTGACGATTCAGGAAAAGATGACATCCCAGATTGCCAACTCCCTGAACGATATTTTGCAGCCAGAAGGCGTCGCCGTTGTTATCGAGGCGGCCCACCAGTGCATGACGACCCGGGGTGTCCATAAGCCAGGCGTAACCATGGTAACGTCGCGGCTCCTCGGCGCATTCCGCGATAATCCGTCGACCCGGCGCGAGTTCCTGTCGATCGTCGGCAACGGCCAATCAGGCGAAAACGGGCTCGTATAGAGCCCAACATCCTTTAAAATCCTCAATTTGTGATAAAGTCTTGCAGCGAATCCCGGCCATTATTAAGGTGCCGGTCTTGCGGGGGATAAGTTTTCCGAATGATGGATTTCCGTCCGATCTTCCTGGTTATCGGCATTATGCTTTCGGCGCTTTCCGTCGGCATGGTTGTGCCCGCCGTTGTCGACCTTTTTTCCGGCAATCCGGACTGGCAGGTGTTCGCCATTTCATCCGCCGTGACGGTGTTTGTCGGCGTCGCCATGATGCTGACGTCGCGCACCGACCACCTGCGCCTGTCGGTGCGCCAGGCTTTCCTTATGACGACCCTGAGCTGGCTGGCGCTGACCTTGTTTGCGTCGCTGCCTTTCATGTATTCGGAATTGCAGATGAGCTTCACCGATGCCTTTTTCGAGTCCATGTCGGGAATCACCACCACCGGCTCGACGGTGATTACCGGGCTCGACACCGCGCCGCCGGGAATCCTGCTGTGGCGGGCGCTGCTGCAATGGTTTGGCGGCATCGGTATCATCGTTATGGCGATTGCCGTTTTCCCCATGCTGCGGGTCGGCGGCATGCAGCTTTTCCGTATGGAATCGTCTGACCAGACGGAAAAGGCATTGCCCCGGGCGGCCCAGATTGCCAGTTCCATCGGCATTATCTATCTGGTGTTGACGTTCATATGCGCCGGCGCTTTCTGGCTCGCCGGGATGAACGGTTTTGATTCCGTCGCCCACGCCATGACCACCATTGCCACGGGCGGATTTTCAACGTCCGACGGCTCCATCGGGCATTTCGAAAGCGCCGCCATCGACGTTATCGCCACCGTCGGCATGATCGTCGGTTCCTTGCCATTTATCCTGTACCTTAAATCCGTGCAGGGCGCTTACGGAGCCCTGTGGCGTGATTCACAAGTGCAGTGGTTTATTTCCATCGTCGCCATGGCGGTGTTGTCGGTGACCGGCTGGCTGTGGCTTTCGGGCGGCCTGGACCCGGTGCAGGCCCTCCGCTATGGCTCCTTTAACGTGATTTCCGTAATTACCGGCACCGGGTACGCCACATCCGACTACAGCCAATGGGGCAGTTTTGCCGTTCCGGTATTTTTCTTCATCATGTTCATCGGTGGCTGCGCCGGTTCGACCACCTGCGGCATTAAAATATTCCGGTTCCAGGTTTTGTATGCGGCGGCGCGCTCGCAGATTCACCACCTGTTGCAACCGCACGGCGTTTTCATTCCGTACTATAACCGACGCCCGATTCCCGACGAGGTTATCATTTCGGTGCTCAGCTTCTTTTTTGTTTTTGGCGTCAGCTTCGCGTTGTTGGCGATCGGGCTCGGTATGCTGGGGCTTGATTATCTGACCGCCATATCAAGCGCCGCGACGGCGATTTCCAACGTCGGCCCGGCGCTTGGCCCCATCGTCGGCCCGGCCGGCACTTTCCAGCCCCTACCTGACATGGCCAAATGGCTGATGGCGGCAGGCATGCTGCTTGGAAGGTTGGAGCTGTTCACGGTGATTGTGCTGTTTAGCCGCTCATTCTGGCGCGGTTAGGGGCCTTATTGTGTCAACCAGCCGCCGAGATAGAGGCGGATATTCTTTTCAAGCTCGCCGTTAAAATCGTTCATCACCGCCTCGACCAGGTTGAACCAGGCCTGTTCGCGCTCGTTCAGGGATGCATCTTCGCGAACCGTAATCCAGCGCCCGACACTGGCATTGGCGGTACCGTAGGAAGTGCCCGACCCATCGCTGATATCGAGCCGGACTTCGATGGCCACATCATAGCGTTCCGATTGTTCCTTGGTCAGGGCCCCGGTCAATCCGCCAACGGTTTTCAGCGATGTTTCGATGACCGACGCATTGATGATGGTCAGGCGGGCCGTGCCGGACGTTCCGACCACCAATAACCGGTCGCCGGCCCAGCGCCTGATTGCTTTTTCCGGAGATGTCGGCAAGCGAAGCTCCACATTGGGGGCGGTCAGCGACGATTTGTATTCGGCGACCACTTCAAGGCTGGCGACGTTCAGTTGCAACGGGGTTAAATGCCCGTAGGTCAGTTCCGGCTGCATGCGCGTCTGCATATTCGATTCGCAAGCCCCCAGCGACAGGGCCAGAACCGCCGCCCCGGCAAGATGGATAAGGGATGTTTTTTTCATGACCCGATTGTGCCATGTCCCGGCTTGCCGGTCACGGCCTCATTCATCATCATCTTCTTCATCTTCTTCTTCATCATCTTCGTCCTCGTCATCGGTTTTGCGTCTTAAAACGAAGTAAATGCCGACCGAGCCAAAAACCATGAACAGCACCCCAATGGCCCCAATCCACATGATGACGACCGACATTTTATCTTCTGGCGTCGCTGGCTCTTCCGGCGCGGGTTCGGGTTCTTTTTCCTTGGCCGGGGCCGTGACGGTGCCGGAAATTTTTCGTTCCGCCACCGGGGCCGCCTTTTTCGTAACCGGTTCCGGCCCCGGTTCCACAAAGGTGACATTATCGCCACACAGGCGTTGAATATCGCTGTCGTTCCCGAGCTTCAGGCTTTTGATGGTCTGGCCCGACAGGCGGCCTTCGGTAGTTGGAAAATAATTCAGAACATTTCCGATTTTGCCCTTCGACTTTATTTTAAAGCCGACGTCGTCGACCCGCCCGTCACCGTCCAGGTCAATGGTAAAGACGCCAGAGAGCCAGAACTTGACGCCGTCGATCTCGTGTGCGCCGGGTTGCCAGAAATCGCTGATGTCCCGGTCGCAGCGCTTGATCAGGCTGTCGTCTTTTTTTGGGGGTTGTGGTGCGATCACACCAAAAACCGCGCCCCCTATCCCGGGGGTAGTCTGACCGGCGGCCGATGGATCGGCACCGACGACGCCATCGGCGGTGACATGAACGGCGGCCGGGCCCCCGGATGCGGCGGCTTCGGCGGCAGATTGGGTGGCGGCGGCGGTGGCGGCGGCTTCGGCGGCGGCTGCGGCAGCGGCGGCTTCCCTCTCGTTTTTAGCCGCCGTTGATTCGGTCGGCACCGGCATCGAGCCGGTATCGGTTTCGATGCCCAGATCCGGCAACGGGCCTTCCCGCAAAGTCTGGCCGGGCAGCGGTTGGGCCTTAGGTTGCTTGTTCTTTCGGGTGCTGATGCCAGTGATCGGCGCGATGCTGCCCTGATCGGAGACGATTCCCAAATCCGGTAACGGGCCCTGGCGCAAGGTCTGGCCGGGCAACGCCTCTGCCTGGGGGGAAGCTGGCGCGCCCGCGCCTTCATCCGTTGCCGCCTTTTTATCCGGTGGCGGCTTTTTCTGCGTCGGGGCCGATTGCGGCAGAATCAACATCCGCTGGAACCATTTATCGGCGGCCTCGGTGCAGAAGTCGTCGCCTTTTAGAAGGCGAATTTGCTGACTCTGCAATTCCAGATGAAATTCATAAACATCGCCCGGCTTGATTTTGTCGGCCATGACCAGGCAATCAAGTTCGGCCGCTGGCGCGCTGCCGGCCCCGGCAACCAGCACGGCAAAAATGGCAAAAACGGTCGCCTTCAATCCGGTTGGCATGTTTATAACGGCTTTCTTCGAGATTTGCCGATGATACTAATATGTCTATCTTAAAGCAGGCTGACCTTATAGGGCGCCCAGGCACCAGGCGATAATGCCCTTCTGGGCGTGCAGCCGGTTTTCGGCCTCGTCCCAGACCACGGAACGGGGGCCATCTATGACCGAATCGGTAACCTCTTCACCACGATGGGCCGGCAGGCAATGCATGAAAAGCGCATCCGGTTTTGCCAGCGCCATCAGTTTTTCATCGACCCGGTATGGGGCCAGCAGGTTGTGGCGGGATTCGGCCGCATCGTCGCCCATGGACACCCAGGTATCGGTGACCACGCAATCGGCATCTCTGACCGCCGCCGGGGCATCGGTCACCAGCGTCACATCGCCGCCTTCGCTGGCGGCCCATTCAAGCAATGCCGGGGCCGGCAAAAGTAGTTCCGGGCAGGCCAGCCGCAACGAGAAGCCAAACCTGACGGCGGCGTGCACCCATGAAGCCGCCACGTTGTTGCCGTCGCCGCACCAGGTCACGGTGCGGCCCTTGATCGGGCCGGAATGTTCTTCAAACGTCATCACATCGGCCATCAACTGGCACGGATGGGAGGCATCGGTCAGCCCGTTGATCACCGGCACCGAGGCGTGGGCCGCCAGCTCGGCGAGCTTGGCCGGATCGTCGGTGCGGATCATGATGGCATCCACATAGCGCGACAGCACCCGGGCCGTATCAGCGATGCTTTCGCCGCGCCCGATCTGGCTCGATTCCCCTTCCAGCACGATGACCCGGCCCCCCAGCTGCATCATCCCGGCCTCGAACGAGACCCGGGTTCGGGTCGATGGTTTTTCAAAAATCAGCACCAGGGTCTTGCCTTCGAGCGGCACCCTATTGCCGTCGCCGCGCTTGAAGGCGGCCCCGGCATCGAGGATGGCCCGCAAGGTCGGGGCGTCGAGCCTGTCCAGATCGAGGAAATGTTTCGGCGTGCTCATGATTGCTCTTTCTCGATGGCGACGCAGGCGGCGTCGATCATGGCCAGGGCCTCACCCACGTTGGCCTCGTCGATGATCAGCGGTGGCAGCAACCGCAATATGTTGTCGGCGGCGCCGACGGTGAGCAACCCCTGCTCATGCAGCTTGGCCCTGAGCACGGTGTTTTCAACGACGCACTTCAGGCCGATCATCAATCCGGCGCCGCGCACTTCGTCGATGACCTTGGGGTGATCCTTGGTCAGGGCGCGCAGCCGCCGCCATAATAGGTCGGCGATGGCATCGACGCCTTCCATGAAGTCGGGATCTTCCATCACATCCATAACCGCATTGGCCGCCGCCATGGCCAGCGGATTGCCGCCGAAGGTCGAGCCGTGACTGCCCGCCGTCAACGCCTTGGCGACATTTTCCGTGGCCAGACAGGCGCCGACGGGGAAACCGCCGCCGAGCCCCTTGGCGACAGCCATAATGTCGGGGGCCGCATCGCCCCATTGATAGGCGAACAGCTTGCCGGTACGGCCCATGCCGCATTGTACTTCGTCGTAAAACAACAACAGCCCGAATTCATCGGCGATATCGCGCAGGCCCTTCAGGTATTCCTTGCTCGCCGGGCGGACGCCGCCTTCGCCTTGAATGGGCTCGACCAGAATGGCCGCCGTTTCGGGCGTAATGGCGGCGCGCATTTCATTCAGGTTGCCGAACGCCACATGATCGAAGCCGTCGGTGGCCGGCGCGAACCCGGCCAGATGCTTTTCCTGGCCGCCGGCGGCGATGGTCGCCATGGTGCGGCCATGAAAGGCGTTGTTGCAGGCGATCACCCGGTAGCGTTCCGGATGGCCGTCGTCGGCATGATATTTACGGATCATCTTGAGCCCGCATTCGACCGCCTCGGCCCCGGAATTGGCGAAGAACACACTGTCGGCGAAGGTGTTGGCGACCAGCCGCTCGGCCAGTTTCTGCTGGCCCGGCACGTTGTACATATTCGACGTATGCCACAGCGTCGCGGCCTGGGCCTGCAACGCCTGCACCAGATGGGGATGGCAGTGGCCGAGGGCGTTGACGGCGATGCCCGAGCCGAAATCAAGATACCGCTTACCGTTGGTGTCGAACAGGTAAACGCCCTCGCCGCGCTCGAAGGCGACGTCGACTCTGGCATAGGTCGGCATGACCGGGGTTATCAAGAGTTTGCCCTCCCAAAAACACTTCAGGGCCAGCAAAGAGGGCCAGCCCATCAGGAAAGCGGCCAATTATCGGAATCTTGGGCCCGGAAGTCAACGGACAAGACGGACCCGGATCAATCCTTGAGCCGGTAGCCGGTGGCGAACATCCACCGGCACACGGTCCATAGCATGATATTGATGCCCGCCATGACGGCCAGGCCGACCATGGGGTTGGCATCTGACGCCCCGATAAAGCCATAGCGGAAGCCGTCGATCATGTAGAAGAACGGGTTGAAATGGGCCACCATCTGGACCGCATCGGGCAGCCGCTGGATTGAATAAAAGGTGCCCGACAGGAACGACAGCGGGGTTACCACGAAATTGGTAACGGCGGCGATATGGTCGAATTTTTCCGACCAGATGCCGCCGATGGTGCCGAGCAGGGACAGCATCAACGACGCCAGGAATGCCTGGGCGGCAATAAAACCGATGTTGTGAATGCCCATGGGGACGAACGGGATCATGGCGACGCCGACGATGGCGCCGACGACAATGCCGCGGGTCGCGCCCCCCAAGGCAATGGCCAGGGTCAGTTCATCGGCGGTGAATGGCGGCATCAGGGTATCGACAATATTGCCCTGAATTTTTGCAATAACGATGGATGACGAGGTGTTGGCGAAGGCGTTCTGGGCTATGGCCATCATGATCAGGCCGGGGGCCAGGAACTCCAGGAACGGCACGCCGCCGACCACCCGGGCGGTACGGTCACCGAGGGCCAGGGAAAATACCGCCAGAAACAGCAAGGTGGTGATTACCGGGGCGGCCATGGTCTGGGTGTAAACCTTGGTGAAGCGCCTGACCTCGCGCTTGTAAAGGGTCCACACGCCTAGCCAGTTGGCGGCTCTGGGGTCTGATATGGGGGTGGCGTTCATGACTATCCTCAGGTTTGTGCTCTTATATAATATGTTCATGCCCGAAACGCTTCTTAAAATGATGAGATCATGACCGAAGAGCCCGAAACACGGCGCCCCAAAAAAAAGCCGAAAGTGCCGCGCAAGGTAACCCGGTCGTCGTTGGAAAACGCCGCCCTTTATTATCTGGAGCGTTTCGCCACCTCGGTCGAGAATATGCGCCGGGTGCTCTATCGCCGGGTCGATAAATCGGCCCGCCATCACGAAACCGATCCTGAAGAAGGCCGCGCCCTGGTCGATGACCTGATCCGGCGCTATGTGGCCAGCGGCCTGCTGGATGACCGGGTTTACGCAAACGCCCAGGCCATAACCATGCACCGGCGCGGCAAATCAACCCGGGCCATTCGTGCCTGGTTGATGCAAAAGGCGGCGAGCGGCGAAGCCATTGACCAGGCCCTTGAAAATCTGGCCGAAGATGCCGTCGATCCCGACCTGGCAGCAGCCATTAGGCACGCCCGGCGGCGGCGCCTTGGCCCCTACCGGACCCGCCAGGCAGACGAGAAAACCCGCGACAAAGAACTGGCGTCTTTGGCCCGGGCCGGGTTTTCCTATGGCATCGCCCGGCGCGTCATCGACGCAAAAGACATCAATGAACTGGAAGAAGACGCCGACACCGCCTAAATTATGAACCTGGCTAACAAGAGAGAAAAATCATGACCGTCACCATTTATTACAATCCCAGCTGTTCAAAATGCCGCACCACCCTGGCCCTGCTGGAAGAAAAAGGCGCCGACCCGGAGATTGTCGAGTACCTGAGCACGCCGCCCGATGCGGCGACCCTTAAAGGCATTCTTGAAATGCTCGGCATCGGCCCGCGCGGCCTGTTACGCAAAAAAGAAGCCGCAGAGGCCGGGCTTGATGATGCATCCCTGGACGGCGATGCGCTGATCGCCGCCATGGTCGCCAACCCGGCCGTTATCGAGCGGCCGATCGTGGTCGCCGACGGCAAAGCCAGAATCGGCCGGCCCCCGGAGAACGTGCTGGATATTTTATGAGGTAAAAATCCGGGGGCAATATCCATCATTCAATGCGCCTCTTCGCCAGCTCTTTATATAAAGCCTCGGGGCTAACCCCTATTTGTGCTACGACAATCAAACAAGGAGATTCAAAAATAATGAGACACTTCAGAAACTTGTTCGTGGGGTTGATGGTGGTGACGGCAAGCTGGTCGCTTGTTCATGGTTCGGCGGCGGCGGAAGACGCCCGCGAACTAGTCGAACTGCCCAAGATGATGCAGGACCACATGCTCGGCAATATGCGCAATCATCTGGTTGCGCTGAACGAAATGCTGGGTGAACTGGCCGAGGGCAACACCGGCAAGGCGGCGGACATCGCCGAAAGTCAGCTGGGCATGTCATCGCTTTCCCTGCACGGCGC
>JABMOQ010000143.1 GCA_013204045.1 Rhodospirillaceae bacterium
CAATTTTGAATCAATGATGAACCCCCTCACGCTCATCTGATTGGAAACCCCGGTTTGAATGGAAAAGGGCGGCTTTGGCCGCCCTTTTTATTGTGCTTTCCATGATTTTTGCGTACCAAGGCAACTCTTTTCTTGATTTCTGCGCTGTGTTTGGCAGTGTATTCGGCTATGTAATGACTTGGGGAAGCTCGATAAGGCTTTTAAAGACAGTGCTAAACTGTCAGGGGCTGTGCGAGAGTGGTCTAACAGTGAAATTCAGGGTTCATAATATGTTGCTAAAACGTGTCGTTTCTTTTTTCTCAACCTTAATTGTTCTTGCCGTTGTCTTGGCTCCAGGTGCGGGGCGTTCCCAGGATAGTAGTGAAGGGGCCAAAACTTTTGTTGCCGGCCTTGCCGATCAGGCCATAAATGCGCTGACTTTTCCCGATATTTCCAAAGAAGAACGCTCCAAGCGTTTCCGGGTTTTGTTGAAGGATAACTTTGACGTCAATACCATTGCCCGCTGGGTGTTGGGCCGCTACTGGAATAAGGCGAACGAGGCAGAGCAGAAAGAATACCTGACCCTGTTTGAAGATCTTCTGGTTGTCACATATGTCGATCGTTTTGCTAACTACGCCGGGGAAAGCCTGAATGTGACTAAATCGGTTGCCATCAATGAGAAGGACACGGTTGTTTATTCCGAAATCGTCCGCACCAAAGGGGAAGCCCCTGTTCATGTAGATTGGCGGTTACGCACCAATGAACTTAAGTTCAAGATCATCGACGTTATGGTCGAGGGTGTCAGTATGGGCCAGACACAGCGCTCGGAATTCGCCTCGGTCATCCGTCAGAACGGCGGCAAGCTTGAAAGCCTGCTGGTAGAATTACGCAAGCGAGTCAGCAACGACGCCTGATCGTGACCTGAACCCCACCGGCCCACAGGGGGTCGGGCTGAACTGGAACAGAAATACACCATGATCGGTTCCAGAGAACACGCCCCCGTTACGCCATCCATTAAGGCAATGGTCGAAACCCCGTCCGGAAAGGACGTGCCGTACGAGAATTTCCCTGTCGGCTCATGGCTCCTACCGGCGCACCTGCGCCCGCATATCGCCATATTTTATGCCTTTGCCCGCGCCGCTGATGATATTGCCGATAATCCTGATCTTGGCCCAGAGGAAAAAATTCGCCGCCTCGATGGGTTTGAATCCGCTCTTCTGGGCAGGGGTGGCGATGATGCGGCCTATGGGAAAGCGCGGGCGATGGGCGCCAGCCTGTCTGAAACCGGGGTCACATCCCGCCACTGTGTCGATCTGCTGGCTGCCTTCAAGCAGGATGCGACCAAGCACCGTTACCATAGCTGGGGCGACCTGATCGCATATTGTGCCCTGTCGGCGGCCCCGGTCGGCCGCTTCCTGCTCGATCTGCATGGGGGATCAAAGCTTGGCTACGGCCCTTCCGATGCTCTTTGCATGGCCTTGCAGATCATTAACCATTTGCAGGACTGTCAGGATGATTTCCGTACACTGGACCGTGTTTACCTACCGATGGACTGGATGACGGCGGCCGGGGCGCGCCCTGAAGATTTAAGCGCCACATCTACACCGACAGGCTTAAGGCACGTAATTGACTGGACCCTAGGCGGCGTCGACGCCCTGCTGCGCGATGCCGATAACCTGCCGGGGGCATTACGGTCGCGTCGGTTGGCTATGGAATCGGCCGTTATCATTCATATTGCCCGGGCATTAACCGGTCGTCTTTACAGCTCGGATCCTCTGGCCGCGCGGGTCGAACTGACAAAACCGAAATTTCTATGGTGCGGCCTGACCGGGTCCCTCCGCGGCGGCTTTTCCGGCTGGCTGTAGTATGGAACCCACCACCGTTATCGCACTTGTTATTTTGTCCACCTGGATGGGGCTGCTGTTTCTGCGCGGCGGTTTCTGGAAGGCCGATCAGATGCTGGTGGAAGAACTCCCCGGACCGGACATCTGGCCGGATGTCGTCTGTATCATTCCGGCCCGCGATGAAGCCAACACCATTGGCCGCACGGTCGACTCGCTTCTGGGTCAGGACTACCCGGGGCGGTTGTCGGTTATTGTTGTTGACGATAACAGCTCTGACGGTACGTCAACGGCGGCGGGCATGGATGATCGCCTGAGGGTCATTTCAGGCAAGTCGCTGCCAGGCGGTTGGTCAGGCAAGTTGTGGGCCGTCGAACAGGGATTGCAGGCACTCGATGAAACCAATCCCGACGCGGTTTATATTTTGCTGACCGATGCGGACATCGAACACGACGCAGGCAGCGTTCGTCGACTGGTGGCGAAGGCGGAAGACGGTGGCCTCGATCTGGTGTCGCTGATGGTGTTGCTGAATTGCCAAAGCTTCTGGGAGCGATTGCTGATCCCGGCCTTCGTTTTCTTTTTTCAGAAGTTGTATCCGTATCCCTGGGTCAACGACCCGTCCAGGAAGACTGCCGCCGCTGCCGGGGGGTGTATGCTGGTCAGGCGGTTGGCGCTGGAAAAAGCCGGCGGGCTGGCCCCCATTCGCGGGCGGATCATAGACGACTGCGCCCTGGCCGCCCTGTTGAAACCAAACGGCCCAATCTGGCTGGGGCTGACCACCCATGTCAAAAGTCTCCGCGCCTATCAGGGGCTTGGTGAAATCTGGGATATGGTGGCACGCACTGCCTATACTCAGCTTGGCTATTCGCCATTGGCGCTTATGGGCGCCGTCGCCGGCATGGTCGTGATCTATATGCTGCCGGTCCTGCTTGTCACGGCCGGGTACCCGGCATTTGTCCTTGCCGGCACCAGTTGGCTGCTGATGGCCGTGGCCTATGGGCCGACGCTCAGGCTTTTTGGCGGCACCCCATGGGACGGATTACTTCTGCCGGTGGCGGCGTTGTTATACACCCTGATGACCATCTCTTCGGCTTATCGGCACTACAGGGGACAGGGTGGTGCCTGGAAGGGACGTAGCTATGGCCATCCATGATGGTGTATTCATAGAGTCATGACAGGGGACAGGGTCAATATTTCGGGAGTCGCCGCCGCCGCCCATGCCGAGGCAGCGGTCAAACGGGCAGGTACGTCTTTTTTCTGGGCCATGCGCCTGTTGCCGCAGGAAAAACGGCGCGCCATGTATGCCATTTATGCCTTTTGCCGTGAGGTAGATGACATCGCCGACGAGCCGGGCGCCGCACCTGATAAAATAAAAGCTTTGCAAAATTGGCGTGAGGAAATTGAAAGGCTCTACGACTCCGTACCGGAAATGCCTGTATCGGTCGCCCTAATGTCGCCGCTTGCAAAATATGGCCTTCATAAACGTGACTTCCTGGACGTCATCGATGGCATGGAGATGGATGCCCGGGTGCGTGTTCGCATTGCCGACATGGCCGAGTTGGAACTTTACTGCGACCGGGTTGCCTGCGCCGTAGGCCGCCTGTCAAACAGGGTATTCGGCATTGACGATGACCGGGGTGACAAGATCGCCCATTCACTCGGTCAGGCATTGCAATTGACCAATATCCTGCGCGACATTTACGAAGATGCCATG
>JABMOQ010000144.1 GCA_013204045.1 Rhodospirillaceae bacterium
CGCTGCTCAATGTTTCGTCCATGGCCGACATCGCCTGCCCGAACCGGGCAATGCCCTTGCGGTCGCCCAAAGCCTCGGCGATGGCCTCGCCGATGACGATGCCCGTATCCTCGGTGGTGTGGTGGAAATCAATATGCAGGTCGCCGGTCGCCTTGACCTCAAGGTCGATCAGACTGTGCCGGGACAGCTGTTCGAGCATGTGATCGAGAAAGCCGATCCCGGTCGACACATTATAGATGCCGCTGCCGTCCAGGTTGACGGTCGCCGAAATCTTGGTTTCGTTGGTATTGCGTTCCACCGTTGCCTTACGCATGGGGGCCGAGCTCCTTAAACCATGTTGATAAGGGGACTTTTAGCAGGTGGCGGGGGGCAAAGGGAAGTCCCGCTTGCGGGGCGCGGGTGGGGCTGTTAGCTTTTTGCCAAAGGAGCCCCTGATGACCGTCGAAACCTCACTCGCCCTGGCCTTTGTCTGCTTCATCTTCATGGCGTCGCCGGGGCCGGGCACCTTTGCCCTGCTTGGCCATGCGCTGGCCCATGGTTTCACCCGCAGCTTCGGCTTTATACTGGGCATGGCGGCCGGGGATCTGGTCTTTCTGACCCTTGCCATCCTTGGCATGGCGGTCATCGCCCGCACCTTCGAAGGCCTGTTTCTGGTGATCCGCCTGGCCGCCGCGGCTTATTTGATATGGCTTGGCATCAAGGCGTGGCGGACGGCGCCCAAAATGCTCGAGGACGGCAACCGACAGATCACCCGGAGCGCCCGCGCCCACAATATGCGCGGCTTTGTCAGCGGCCTGCTGGTGACCCTTTCCAATCCCAAGACGATCATGTTCTATGTCGGCTTCCTGCCCGCCTTCATGGACCTGTCTTTGCTGACCGCTGCCGATGCCGGCATCGTGGTGACCATCGTCATCGGGGTGCTGTTAGGGTCGATGAGCCTTTACGCGGCGGCGGCCGAGCGGGCGCGGCGCATGTTGAAAAGCCGGCGCGCCCAGAAAATGCTCAACCGGGGCTCCGGCTCGATCATGATCGGCGCCGGCGTCGTCATCGCGGCGCGGGGCTAGGGATGGGGAAACAATACACCGCCCATCGGACCCTCCTGTTTGCAGCCATGACCTTGCTATTCGCCGCCTGCGCGCCGCTGCCCATGAAGGATGTCGAGCAGAAAATCGCCCCGGCTGTGCGCGCCGACGCCGAACAGATTCCGGTAAAATTCTCCAAGGTGCAAATCAAGGTGCGGCGCGGCACCAAGATCGGGCGTTTTTATTATAGGCCGCTGGTGTGCGTCGAACCGTTCGGCGACATCACCTGGGGACAGGGCCGGGTATCGGGCCGCGACATCGAATTTTCGGATATCTTTTTCGAGGAAATGGAGGCCGCCGACTACGACGTGGTCGGCGACCCGGACCGGCTTTTCGAGCAGAACGACGAAATGGCTCGCGCCGAATACCGCATCGCCGGAAGCATCGACGAGATCGTCCTTAACCTGTGCAACAAAATCGATTTTTTCAGCCGCGACATCGGCAGCATCAGCGACGGCTACGTCAAGGTTAAGTGGCAGGTCTATTCAAACCGCCAGCGCAAGGTCGTCTATTCAACATCGACGGAGGGCCGCGGCAAAATGGACCAGGCGTCTTTCGATTCCCATATCGTCGCCATTCAGAACGCCTTCGGCTCGGCCACCGCCAACCTTGCCGCCGACCCCAAGCTACGTGAAATCCTGACTCGCGCCGACGTCAATGCCGATGCCGAGACCCTGACCGGCAGCGCCCGCGCCCCGGGCGACGGTTTTATTCAAATTCCCAAACAGAAGCCTTATGCCTCGGCCCTGAGCGGCCATATCAACCGCCTTCGCAACGCCACCGTAACCATCGGCACCGGCGATTCTTTCGGCTCCGGTTTTTTCATTTCCGAAGATGGGTTGCTGATCACCAACAACCATGTCGTCGGCGACTCGCGTTTTGTCCAGGTTCAGCTGATTAGCGGCCGCGAGGTGACCGGCGAGGTGTTGCGCCGCCACAAGGGCCGCGATGTCGCCCTGGTGCTGGTCGAGGGCAACGGCTTCACGGCCCTGCCGATCCGCGAGGCGCCGGCCATCGTGTCGGAAGAGGTCTTCGCCATCGGCACGCCCCGCAACCGCGAGCTGACGACTACCGTTTCGAAGGGCATCGTCAGCGCCGTTCGACTCGATAAGCGCGACGGGCTGGAGCGCATCCAGGCCGATGTGGATATCCATGGCGGCAACAGCGGCGGGCCACTGCTTGATGCGTCTGGCAACCTGATCGGCATTTCCGTCGCCGGGTACAGTTCCGCCGGCGACTTCACCAAATCGTCCATCGGGCTTAATTTCTTCATCCCCATCGCCGATGCGCTGGCCAGGCTGAAGCTTGAGCCAGCCGATCTTCCGAAAAATTATTCGGCGGTCAAATCCTTGTCTAAAATAATACCCGGCGACGCCGATTAAAGTCGATGCCGGGAACCCCCCTTGACCGCAGGGCCCGGCGCGCTTACATCCACCCTTACGCAGCGATCATAAGGACATTGCCATGAGCGAACCAAAAGGCCCGGGCTGGCGCGGCACGACTATTCTTTCCGTGCGCAAGAACGGCCGCGTCGTTATTGCCGGCGACGGCCAGGTCAGCCTTGGCGATACCATCATCAAGGCCAATGCCCGCAAGGTGCGTACCCTGGGCGATGGCAAGGTAATCGCCGGGTTCGCCGGGGCCACCGCCGATGCCTTCACTTTATTTGAGCGCCTGGAAGCCAAGCTTGAGCAATACCCGGGCCAGCTGACCCGGGCCGCCGTGGAAATGGCCAAGGACTGGCGCACCGATCGCTACCTGCGCCGCCTGGAAGCCATGATGGCGGTCGCCGATGCAAACGTCTCGCTGGTGCTGACCGGTACCGGCGATGTGCTCGACCCGGAAGACGGCATGATCGGTATCGGTTCGGGCGGCAATTACGCCCTCGCCGCGGCCCGTGCCCTGGCCGACCGCGATGACATGGACGCCGAAGCCATCGCCCGCAAGGCCATGCAGATCGCCGCCGATATTTGCGTCTATACCAATACGTCGGTCACCATCGAAACCCTTTAAGAGATTTATTTCATGTCAAGTTTCACGCCCCGCGAAATCGTGTCCGAACTGGATCGCTATATCATCGGCCAGAACGATGCCAAGCGCGCCGTCGCCGTCGCCCTTCGCAACCGTTGGCGTCGCCAGCAGCTTGATGATGACCTGCGCGAAGAGGTGTTGCCGAAAAATATTCTGATGATCGGGCCGACCGGCGTCGGCAAGACGGAAATTTCGCGGCGGCTGGCAAAGCTGGTGCAGGCACCGTTCATCAAGGTCGAGGCGACCAAGTTTACCGAGGTCGGCTATGTCGGCCGCGATGTCGAGCAGATCATCCGCGACTTGCTGGAGAGCGCCATTTATATGGTCCGCGAACGGTTGCGCAAACAGGTCACGGCCAAGGCCGAGATCAACGCCGAGGAGCGCGTCCTCGATGCCCTGGTCGGCGACAATGCATCCGGCGACACGCGGCAAAAGTTTCGCAAAATGCTGCGCGAGGGCGCACTTGCCGACAAGGAAATTGAAATTGATATTTCCAACAGCCCGGCATCGGGCCTTCCGACTTTTGAAATTCCCGGAATGCCCGGCGCCCAGATGGGGATGCTTAACCTGAACGATATGTTCGGCAAAGCTATGGGGCAGCAGACCAGTCCGAAAAAAATGACCGTCAGCGATTCCTATGACGTGCTGGTTGGCGAAGAGGGCGACAAACTGCTCGACGAAGAGAAGATCGTCAGAGAGGCCATCGACGCCGTCGAGAACAACGGCATCGTGTTCCTTGACGAGATCGATAAAATTGCCGTGCGCTCGGACCGGGGTGGGGCCGATGTCAGCCGCGAAGGGGTGCAGCGCGATTTGCTGCCGTTGATCGAGGGCACCACCGTTTCGACCAAACATGGCCCGGTGCTTACCGATCATATTCTGTTTATCGCGTCGGGGGCTTTTCATGCCTCCAAACCGTCGGACCTGCTCCCTGAATTGCAGGGCCGCCTGCCGACACGGGTCGAGCTTCGCTCGCTGACCCGGGACGACTTTGTCCGCATCCTGACCGAAACCGAGGCCAGCCTGATCAAGCAGTACACGGCCCTGTTGGCGGTCGAAAACGTCACCCTGGAATTTGCCGACGGCGCCATCGACGCCATCGCCGACCTGGCCGCCGAAATTAATTCCGGGGTCGAGAACATCGGTGCCCGGCGCCTGCATACGGTGATGGAAAAACTGCTCGAGGTGATTTCCTTCGAGGCCTCGGAACGCGGCGGCGAGACCCACCGCATCGACGCCGCAGAAGTTCAGGAACGGGTCGGCGAGTTAGCCAAGAACGCGGATTTGCGGAAGTTTATCCTTTAAATCCCCGCCCGCGAGCCCTTGATTCCTTAATATATAAGATGAACCTAATATGAACGGCCGTTTCAGGTTTGGTTCAGCCCGCCCTTGGCATTATCCCGGCATCAAACGCGACCCCCCTCGCGACCCTTGAAACAACATCGTCCCTAGAAAGGTAGAGCATCATGAATAAAATATTTACCGCAGCCGCCGTCGCCGCCATTGCCCTGACCACCCTTACCGGTATCGCCAATGCATCCGGCGCCAAATCCCCGGCCGAGTTCCAGGCCATGCTCGAAAACATCAGCGCCAAGCACGCCGAACAGCGCGCCGACCTAATGCTATA
>JABMOQ010000145.1 GCA_013204045.1 Rhodospirillaceae bacterium
ACACGGGAAAATCGATGGGCTTGGTAACGTAGTCGTTAGCTCCATGCTCCAGCGTATGGACGATCATCTCCCTATTTTCTATGGCGCTAAGCATGATGATCGGAGGAATGTTTAAGCCATCACACTCTTTCAACTTCTGCAGGACTTCCAATCCGTCGACACCTGGCATCAGAATATCGAGGAGAACCACATCGAAGTCTTCGTTTTGTATGAGTTTAATCGCCTGGGAACCTTCATTTGCCGTGGTCACGGCAAATCCTTTCCGCTCCAGGCGCCGTGACAACATGTCACGATTTTCCTGTTGATCGTCTACGACCAGAATTTTGGCGGCTTCCCTGTTCATCAGCTCTTTTCCGAGACCAACAACATTTCCATTTTTTCGACGAGTCGCGCAAAATCGACCGGTTTCGTCTCAAAATGATCACATCCCGCCTGCAACGCTTTGTTGCGGTCTTCGGTCAGGGCGTGCGCGGTTAAGGCAATGACGGGAATGTGCCGGGTTGCTTCATCGGCCTTCAGGCGGCGGGTCGCTTCCCATCCGTCAATAACCGGGAGACTAAGATCCATCAGGATCAGATCGGGCTTGTTTTCTTGAGCCATTTCTATCCCCTGTTTGCCGTCAATGGCGGCGATAACCTCATAGCCCTTTCGCACAAGGCGCCTGCACAACATATCCCGGTTTATTTCGTTGTCTTCGACCAGCAATAATTTTGTCATATGTCCACCTCAGGTTCCTTAACGTCACCACAGAGAGGCATCGACGAACACAACAATTCGCCGATTTTATCGAGAATTTTTTCCCGGTTATCCGGAGATTTTTCGATCAAAAGTTCAATTCTACCGTTTAACCGGAGGTGATCTTCTTTTGTTAGTTGCTTGGCGGTAGAGATAATGACCGGTATATTTTTCCATTCGTCCCGCTTTTTGAGCCTTTCGATGACTTCGAAACCATCCATTTCAGGCATCATCAGATCGAGAAGAATCACGGCGGGTATCTCCTCGCACAGACGGTCTATAGCAATTTTCCCATTCTCGGCCTCGATCACTTTCCAACCGGCTTGGCTCAACTGGCGTGATAGCATCTCCCGGGTCGCCTCATCATCTTCCACCAGAAGGACACGGCATGGCGGACTGGGGCATTTGTACCTTTTCATAATGCTTGCCAGCTTCTTACGATCGACCGGCTTGGTTAGGTATTCCGAAGCGCCCAGCGCGAAGCCCTTCTGCTTTTCTTCCATAATCGTACACATCACGACCGGGATATGGGCGGTATCGGGATCGTTTTTCAGTTCCGAAAGAACACTCCAGCCATCAATGTTCGGCATCATAACATCAAGGGTGATGGCGGCGGGTTGCAGGGTTTTGGCCAGCTTAAGACCTTCCTTGCCACCCTGGGCCGTAATCACCTGATACCCTTCACTGATCAGGTGCCGGGCCAGGATATTAAGGGCATCCAGTTCGTCATCGATGACCAGCACCGTAATGGATGCATCTGGCGATGCGGGGGGCAGAGAATGGGTCGCTAACGATTGAGTTTCCTGTTCTACCGTAGCCGTCATGTGCTCTGCATCCGAATCCATGTCACCGGCGGGAAGCCGGAGCGTGAATATGGAGCCTTTATCCGGCTCGCTTTGCACAGTAATCTCGCCACCCATTAATCGACTGAACCGTTGACTGATCGCCAACCCAAGTCCGGTTCCGCCATGCTTGCGGGTGGTCGAAGGATCGGCTTGCGTAAATTCCTCGAAAAGTCTTTCCGTCTGTTCAGCCGTCATGCCGATACCCGTATCGCTGATCCGGATGACGACCCAATCGGCACCGTCCACGTTCTCGCGGCTGGCGTCGATGTTGATCTTACCGTTTTCAGTAAACTTGGCGGCGTTGCCGAGCAGATTGAACAGGCTCTGGCGGACTTTGGTCTGGTCCGCATGCATGGTGCCCAAATCACCGTTGCACACGACTTGCAGCGTATTTTTGCTATCCTCCACCAGCGGGCGAACGACACCGACGATTTCTTCTATCACATTCTGTACATCGAAGGTTTCGTTGAACATCTGCACTTCCCCGGCTTCGATTTTGCTCAGATCAAGCACGTCATTAATCAATCCGAGCAGATGCCGGCCCGCCGTGTTGATTCTTTTGAGGTCGGGAACGAAATCCTCCTGGCCTAGGTCCTCGGCCTCTTCCTGCAGCATTTCGCTGTAACCGATGACCGCATTCAGGGGAGTTCGCAGTTCGTGACTCATATTGGCCAGGAATCGAGATTTTGCCAGATTGGCGCTTTCGGCCTGTTCTTTGGCTTCTATAATTTCTTTCTCGGCTTGCTTGCGCTCCGAGATATCCCGGCACATGCCGGTAAAAATAATTTTATCTCCCCGTATGGGTTCACTGATAGATAATTCCATAGGGAAGATGGTGCCATCCTTGCGCAACCCGGAAACCTCCCTGATTGAGCCGATGATTTTTTTCTTTCCGGTGTCTAAATAATTTTTAAGATAGCCGCCATGCTCGCTGTGATAGGGCTCGGGCATCAACATGGTAATGTTGTTGCCGATGACTTCTTCGGCTTCGTAGCCGAATAATATTTCGGCTGCCGGGTTGTAAGACTGGACAATCCCCTTATCATCGATAGTTATCACCCCATCCAGGGCAAGGTTCAGAATCATTCTGTGATGTTGAAATTGCCGTTCTAACTCCCTGGCTTGCCGCACCCGGACATTTTCAGACACCTTGACGATGCCGAGAATGATGGCCACCGACCAGATGGCAAGCAGCGCAAAGCCTCGATTGACAAGAACCACCCATAGTTTTTCGCCCTCGGGTGAATAGAAGAAACCGAGGGCAGTCAGAACTGTTGCGAGAACACCTAACAGGATAATGTGTCGCCGGGTTGGAAACCACCGTCCTGCAAGGACAAGGGCGACATAAGGAACCCCCCCTGCGATGCCCAGTGGTAGCGACAAATCGAGAAGCAGGATGGCCCCCGCTAAGCCGGCGGTAAACAGATAAATTGGTAAAGCGACTTTTTGCGGCTCATATTCCGATGTAGTTGTATAAGCAGCCATCTCAATAAAATGCCCCTCCCGGCCCCTGAGTTGATAGATCAGCAATCCGCCCAAGAGGGTGATGAACAGGGCGATAATCAATGCTACAAAAGCGCTGTTGTAAAACGGTGCCCGGATTTCGCGCATATCTTTCTTTGCGACCAAACCGACACCTAGTTCCGAAACGAGTTGGTAGGCCGCTAAAACCTCGACGCCCCGGTAATCGATTGAGGTGATTATCCCCATACGCCCCTGTAGCGCCTCTCGCATCGGTCCAGCCTCGGAATTGTCGAAGGGAACGGCAGACGGTATCTTATGCGTGAAACGGGAATTCAGTAAAAATGTGATGGTGTCGCCCTCGCGTCGCCCGAGGACGAACTCCCCCGTTTTGCCGAAACCTGGCTGTTTCGCCAGAGCTTCCACGACATGGCCGAGGGCGTCCTGTTTTTCGTCTAGCGTTGTTTCCTGGTAGTTATGGTTGAAGCCAGTCGACGACTGCATGAGCGTGGCTTGGCTTCTGACCAATTCCGTAAGACTGGCTTTTTCCGTATCTATACCCCGTAGATAGAAAACCCAAAGAGATGTTATCGACACCCCAATTGCGACAAGGATTGTGATTGTGACGAGATACAGGTATCTTTCTCTGGTGCTTATCCCGTTCTTTTCAACCATGATATTTCCAGTCTTTAAATTCGGCAATATTCTAAAAGAAGACCCAATTTCCTTTTCTTCCAAATGAAGTATGGAAATAGGTCTCTGCCTGACACGGAAGAAAATTACTTTCCGGTAAGAGAATTTTAGAATTAATTTGAAAGCAACAGAATTGGGGGCATACCCAAAGACCTAGGGTAAATCCCTAGTTTGAAGCCAGAAAATAGGCTCATTAATTGAGCTATTTGCACGGTTCATAAATTGGATAATGCTCTAGCCACCCGTCTCCAGGCGTGAAATACGAATAAGTGCCGCCAGTGTAGAAACTTGCATTTTTTTCATGATATTGGCGCGATGGTATTCTACCGTCTTGCTGCTGATATCCAGGTGGGCCGCAATGACTTTGTTGATTTCGCCTACAACAAGCATCTCCAGAATCTGACGTTCACGCGCCGTCAATTTTCTCAACCGTCCCTGCGCTTCCTGACCATCCAGGTTCGCTTGTTCGGCATCGAGATTTTTATGAATGGCTCTTTGAACCCTGTCTATCAGCTTTTCGGTGTTAAAGGGTTTTTCGATGAAGTCGAAGACTCCGGCCTTCAATGCGTCGACTGCCATTTCCACATCGCCGTGACCGGTTAGAAAAATAATAGGAAGATCAAAATTTAGATCTGCCAAAAGCTCTTTCAATTCAAGCCCGCTCATGCCGGGCATACGCACGTCGAGCAACAGACACCCCCGCAGACCTGGCTGATAGGTATCTAGAAAGGCCTGTGCCGATACGAATCCGGTTGCTTTCAGGCCAACCGAATGAAACAGATCACATAAGAGCTCACGCACGTCTTCTTCGTCGTCGACGATATAAACTATGGGGCCTTTAGGACCCGGACTTTCAGTAGCTTCCATCGCTTAACTCGAAAAACATAATGGGGGAAAATAGCTGCATTTTTCCCTTGTCGGAAAACACCACGCCAATAATATTACCCCAGAAAAGATGGCGTGGCCTAGATTTCATTCATGCTACCTTTCATGGGCCTTGAAAATGGGTTCAGCCTCAAAACGAATTGTTTCAGAGCATTGGGCCTGTTTTCGAAATCGGGAAATACAACAATACTTAGGCCGAACACTAATTCTAGCACATTGCCTATATTGGAATAAATTGTTCCCGGCCCTGTTTCTTGTCGTCGTTCTATATTTTAAACGCTTTCTCCTCAACCAACACCCGCACATATCTACGGGCACACTCATTGATGTCGCGTGGAACTTTGCGCTGCGGGGTGTAGGTACAACATCAAGCCTTTAATGGACAGGAGCGACAACCATGGAATCTGGCCGATTAACGGGCTCGCACCAAGCGGTTCCGGCCACCTTTTTTTGCGGCGTATAGCGCCTGACCTTTTTTTTGACGACAATTTGGGGAGCAGGTCAAATAATATCGCAAAGTTCGGAAAGATGGTTGGCTTAGCAACTGACGGGCAAATCATTGCAGCTCAATAGGTTGGTAAAATAAATTCCTAAACTTAACTGTAGAATTCGCAAACTAAGCTATGAAATGACAATGGCATTGTGAAGGAAATTTGAAGCGATGGCTGGGGCGGCAGGGATCGAACCTGCGAATGCCGCTACCAAAAAGCGGTGCCTTACCACTTGGCTACGCCCCATCCGTTGGCTTATTGGCGGGAACATAAAGGCTTACGTCGGGCTTCGCAAGCGCGCCGGGTGGCCTTCCAGCGCGCCTGCCTTGACCCACCAGTCCCCGTGGGCCGCCGAAAGGGCCAGCGCCGCGGCCGCCGCCTGGCCAGGCTCGGCGAACAGCCCGAAACAGGTGGCGCCGCTGCCGCTCATGCGTGACAACAGCGCCCCGTCCGTGGCCGAAAGGGCGGCCAGCACATCGCCGATTACCGGCGCCAGCGAAACTGCCGCCGCCGTCAACTGGTTGTCGCGCTCGGCCAATATAGCCGCCAGCTCGGCGGCATCCCGGGGGGCAGAGTCAAAACCGGCAGGCTTTCCGAAATCGCCCGTCCGCGCGCCAAACACCGCGTTGGTGGCCAGGGCGACGCCCGGGTTGACCAGCACCAATGTGGCGCTGGGCAGGGCCGGGGCCGGGGTTAAATCTTCGCCGATACCGCCCATAAAGGCGGCCCGCCCGCCCAGGCACACCGGCACATCGGCGCCAAGGCCGAGGGCCAGTTCGGCCATTTGGGCATCGGGCAAATGCACATCCCATAACCCGGCCAGGGCGATCAGGGTCGCCGCCGCGTCGGCCGAACCGCCGCCAATGCCCGAGCTCACCGGCAGCCGCTTGGTCAGGCGCAACTCGGCCCCGGCCGTCACCCCGGCGGCCCCGGCCAGGGCGCTAGCCGCCTTCAGGACAAGATTGTCGCCGCCGCCGGTCAGGTCGCCGGCGAACGGCCCGTCCATGGCCAGGGAAAGTTTGTCGGCGGCGCTGGCGGTCAGGGTGTCGTGAATGCCGGCGAACGCCACCAGGCTGTCGAGCAGGTGATAGCCGCCCTCGGTG
>JABMOQ010000146.1 GCA_013204045.1 Rhodospirillaceae bacterium
TGCCGAGCTTCTTGCTCTGCTCGACGACGGCCTTGTAAAGTTTGTCAGAACACAGGACGGCGCCGATGGGAATATCCGCCGATGACAATTGTTTGGCGCAGGTCAGCAGGTCGGGCTGGATGTTATAGGTATCGCACCCCCACATATTGCCGGTGCGGCCAAAACCGTTGATGACTTCATCGGCGATGAGCAGCACGTCGTGTTTCTTCAGTACCTTCTGAATCTTCTCGAAATAGGTTTTCGGCGGCACCAGGACGCCACCTGCGCCCATCACCGGCTCGGCGATGAAACCGCCAACCGTGTCCGGGCCTTCAGCGATGATTTGCGCATCCAGGGCCTCGGCCAGACGGGTGGCGAAATCTTCTTCCGACTCACCTTCTTGGCCGTAGCGGTAATAACACGGCGTGTCGCAGTGAATGACCCGGTCAATGGGCAGATCGAAGCCATTCTGGGCATAGGCCAGGGCGGTCAGGCTGCCGGCGGCAATGGTAACACCGTGATAGGCGCGCAGGCGCGAAATGATTTTCTTCTTGTCCGGCTTTCCGATGGCATTGTGGTAGTACCAGACCAGCTTCATGGCGGTGTCGACGGCTTCCGATCCCGAATTGACCAGATAGACTTTCGACAGTGACTTTGGCGCGATAGAAATCAGTTTTTCCGACAGATCAATAACCGGTTCCGATGCCCGGTGGGCGAAGGAATGGTTGAAGGGCAGGACGCTCATCTGCTTGGTTGCCGCTTCGACCAGCCGCGGCTGGCTGTAGCCCAGGCCGGTGCACCACAGGCCGGACAACCCTTCGATATATTTGTTGTCCTGATCGTCATAGACATAGATGCCTTCGCCGCGGACGATGACCAGCGGCCCCTTTTCCTCGTGCACGGCAAGGTTCGTGTAGGGGTGCAGCGAATAGGCCAGGTCTCTGGCGGCGAGCGAGTTTGGTGCGTGGCTCATGGTTGGTTTCTCCCTTTTAGGATTGGTTCTTTGAATTTGATCGGATGGTAAAGGACTTCCCTTATCCGGCACAAGGTGAAAGGGCCGATCGAATTTTCTTCGTTCGGCCCCATCGTCAGTATTCAACGTAATTTACGCAGATTACTGCGGTCGCATATCTTTGGCGTCGATGCCGGCGACGGCGACCGGTTTTTTCATGGCATCCCGGCGGAACGGCTCGCCCAACTCCTGATTGAGCACTATTTCGATGAAAGTCGTCACCCCGTCGTCCTGGGCCTTGCAGGCGGTTTGCAGGGCGGCGGTCAGCTCTGCCGGGGTTTTAACCTCAACACCTTTCAGGCCGCAGCCTTCGGCGACACGGGCAAAACTAAGTTCCGGGTTCAGTTCCGTACCGACAAAGTTATTATCGTACCACAGGATGGAATTGCGCTTTTCCGCCCCCCACTGGAAATTGCGGAAAATAACCATGGTGATGGCCGGCCATTCGTCACGGCCACATGAAATCATTTCATTCATGGAAATGCCGAAGGCGCCGTCGCCAGCGAAGCCCACGACAGGCACATCCGGGCAGCCAATCTTGGCCCCCAGAATAGACGGAAAACCGTATCCGCAAGGCCCGAACAGGCCGGGGGCCAGGTATTTCCGACCCTGCTCGAAGGTCGGGTAGGCATTGCCGATGGCGCAGTTGTTGCCGATATCGCTGGAAATAATCGCCTCTTTGGGCAGGCCGGCCTGAATGGCACGCCAGGCCTGACGGGGTGACATCAGGTCGGCATCGCGTTCCCTGGAATCGGCATTCCACGAGGTACCGGCATCGTCATCTTCGTGATCCATGCTGGACAGTGCCTGCAACCACGACGACTTGGCCTGATGGATGGTCGCCTTGCGGTCGTCGCGGCCAGCGTCACCGGCGGTCGGTGAAAGCTGATCGAGAATTTGCTCGGCGACCATTTTTGCATCGCCGCAAATGCCGACGGTGACATTCTTGGTTAGGCCGATGCGGTCGGAGTTGATATCGACCTGAATGATGCTGGCATCTTTCGGCCAGTAATCGATTCCATATCCAGGAAGTGTCGAGAACGGATTAAGCCGTGTTCCCAACGCCAGAACCACGTCGGCCTGGGCGATCAATTCCATGGCCGCTTTCGAGCCGTTATAGCCGAGCGGTCCGGCGGCCAGCGGATGGCTGCCGGGGAAGCTGTCATTGTGCTGGTAGCCACTGCAAACCGCTGCATCAAGACGCTCGGCAATGGCCTGGCATTCGGCGATGGCGCCGCCGATGACGACACCGGCGCCGGAAAGGATGACCGGGAACTTGGCGCCCGATAACAGTTTGGCGGCTTCGGCGATGGCCGCCGCCCCGCCGCGGGGACGTTCCAGACGGACGATCTGCGGCAGGTCGATATCAACCACCTGGGTCCAGAAATCCCGGGGCACGTTGATTTGCGCCGGAGCCGAACCGCGGATCGCTTTTTCAATCACCCGGTTCAGGACTTCCGCCATGCGCGACGCATCGCGGACCTCTTCCTGGTAACAGACCATGTCCTTGAACAAAGCCATTTGCTCGACTTCCTGGAAGCCGCCCTGACCGATGGTTTTGTTGGCGGCCTGTGGGGTGACCAGCAGCATGGGCGTGTGGTTCCAGTACGCCGTCTTGATCGGCGTCACGAAACCGGTAATGCCCGGCCCGTTCTGGGCGATGGCCATGGCCATTTTCCCGGTCGCCCGGGTGTAGCCGTCACAGATCAGGCCGCCGTTGGTTTCGTGGGCGACATCCCAAAAAGTGATGCCGGCTTTCGGAAAAAGATCGGAAATCGGCATGAAGGCCGATCCGATAATCCCGAACGCATGCTCGATACCATGCATCTGCAAGACTTTTACGAAGGCCTCTTCGGTTGTCATCTTGGTCATCGGGGTGTTCCTTGGTTTAGAGTCCAAGAGCTTTCGTCGGCTCAACGAAATCGTAGCCGAGATCATCGGCAACGGCCTTGTAGGTGATTTTTCCTTCGCAGACGTTCAGGCCTTCGAGGAAATGCGGGCTGTCGGCGAGCGCCTGTTTGTAGCCCTTGTCGGCCAGGGCCAGGGCATAGGGCAGGGTGACGTTGTTCAGCGCATAGGTGGACGTGCGCGGCACCGCCCCCGGCATATTGGCGACGCAGTAGTGGACGACATCATCGACCACATAGGTCGGGTCGGCGTGGGTCGTCGCCTTTGATGTTTCAAAGCAGCCGCCCTGATCGATGGCCACATCGACCACGACGGAACCGGGTGTCATTGCCTTGATCATAGCCTTGGTCACCAGCTTCGGTGCCTCGGCGCCCTTGATCAGCACCCCGCCGACAACCAGATCGGCATTCAGCACGTATTTTTCCAGTGCAGCCTGGGTCGAATAGACGGTGGTCAGGGCGGCGCCAAAACGGTCGGTCAGGTTGCGCAGCACGTCGACGTTGCGGTCTAGCACGGTGACATGAGCGGCCATACCCAAGGCCATATAAATGGCATTCTCGCCGACCACACCGCCGCCGATGACAACCACATTGGCGGGAGCGACGCCGGGCACGCCGCCCAGCAAAATACCCTTGCCGCCCTGGGCGCGTTCCAGACAATGGGCACCGGCCTGAATCGACATACGACCGGCGACCTGGCTCATGGGGGCCAGCAGCGGCAGGCCGCCGTGTCTGTCGGTCACGGTTTCATAGGCAATGCAGATGGCGCCGCTGGCGACCAGATCCTTGGTCTGCTCGGGATCCGGGGCAAGATGCAGATAGGTGAACAGGATTTGCCCTTGGCGCAGCATCTTGCGTTCGACCGCCTGCG
The DNA here is from genome assembly GCA_013204045.1 of Rhodospirillaceae bacterium. GTDB lineage: Bacteria > Pseudomonadota > Alphaproteobacteria > Rhodospirillales > JABHCV01 > JABMOQ01. The sequence continues at coordinate 3,770 of JABMOQ010000146.1, forward strand.
GTTCCTTGACCTTCACGATCATGTCGGCTTCTTTGAAAATATCGCTGGCGGTTCCTGCGATGCGCCCACCGGCGGCCTCGTAATCAGCATCGGCACAGCCGATGCCGATTCCGGCGTTGGTTTCTACGACGACCGAATGGCCGTGGGCGACGGCTTCCTGGACGCTGGTTGGCGTCATGCCGACACGATACTCGTTATTCTTTATTTCCCTGGGAACACCGATCAACATTTTTTCGTCCTTCATATCAATATTAAGCAAGCATTGAGGCAGTGATAGGAGGTTGCCTGGGCACGGCATAGGGCCAGTTGAGGGGTTTTACCCATGCCAGCGCGAAAGCGCAGAAATAAAGGAATTATCGCCCGTGAATCAGCTTTGCCAGAAGCCGGATGCCGGGCTCGATCTGCTCGATCGAGATGGATGAAAATCCGAGCCTGAAATAGTTGGCGGGGGCCTTGTCGGAAATAAAATGAACCCGGCCCGGCTCGATAATCAAGCCTTCATCGCGGGCCCTTTCGGCCAGCCTGTCGGCGTCCAGTCCTTCGGGGCCGCAGACCCAGAAGCTGGTACCGCCGATGCTCGGCGCCGTCGCCGAATCGGGAAGATGGCGGTTCAGGGAATCCCCCAACCGCTCCCAGCGCGCCCGGTAGGCCCGGTGCAGCCGGTGTACCAATGCGTCGTGATGACCAAGGGACATGAACAGGGCCGTCGTACGCTGGTTGTTGGTCGGGGAATGGCGGTACATCAGGCGGCGGATGGCGCGGGCCTCGGCGATCAGCTCACTTGGCCCCACCATGTAACCAAGGCGCAGCCCCGGGAACATAGTCTTCGACATGCTGCCCACATAGATAACCCGGCCGTTCCGATCCAGGGATTTCAGGGCCGGCGTCGGTTCCCTGATGTAGCTGGCTTCCGGTTCGTAATCGTCTTCGATAATCAGAAAGTCTTTTTCGACGGCCATGCCGAGAAGTTGCTGGCGACGCGCCATGGACATTGTCGCCGTTGTCGGGAACTGGTGGCTGGGCGTCACATAGACCATGTTGACATCGCTTAAACGCCCATCGACGACCATGCCCTCGCCGTCGACCGGGATCGGCTTCAGGCGTGTCGTCTTCAGGCTGAAAATGTTTCGCATGTCCGGATAGCCGGGGTCTTCAATGGCGATGGTCGACTTGTCGCCGATCAGCAGGGATGTCAGCATATAAAGGGCATTCTGGGCACCCATTGTGATCAGGATTTCATCGTTGGACGCCATAACGCCGCGGCGTGGCAGCAGCCGGGTGCGGATTTGTTCAATCAGCAACGGATCATCTTCGCCGTGGGCATCACAGGTCCAGGACTCCATCGCCTTGGTGCCTTGCGCCTGGCGTGAGCATTCCCGCCAGGCGGCAATGGGGAATAGGGTGTGATCGACCTGCCCGTATATGAAGGGGTAAGGATAGGATTTCCAGTCGGCGGGCTTGAGGATATTGTGCTGGCGCGACGGGCGGACGCGAAATATTTTTTCCCAGTCCGGCGCGTTGGCCGGTTCGGCCATATCTTCTGTATCTGAAACCGGTTTTAAGGCCGGGCTTTTCGGGCGGTCATCCTGAATTTCCGGGCTCACGTAAAAACCGCTGCGCTCGCGGGATGTCAGGTAACCGTCATCGACCAGCCCTTGATAGGCGAGAACCACCGTATTGCGCGATACTTTCAATGTTTTTGCCATCTGCCGGCACGATGGCAGCGGCTCGCCGCCGGGCAATTGCCCTTCAAGGATGGCCGAAACCAGCATCTGGCGAATTTGCACCTGAATACTGATATTGGCTTGCCGCCTTAAATGAAATAGTGAGTCGCGCATGTTGTTGGCCTAGGCAAAATGCGGGAATTGGCACTAGGGATGCCGGGGCCAAAAGATTACGGTGTTTGCACAATTGGGGCAAGTGCGCCAAGTATGTTGTCATGCCCGAACGGGCAGGATTCAAGGAGCTAAAGCGATGCAGTACACGACCAACACCCTCGAACAACACTGGATGCCATTTACCGCCAACCGTGACTTCAAGGCCGACCCCCGGCTGGTCGTCAAGGGCGAGGGCATGAACTATACCAATCACAAGGGTGAACGGGTCATCGATGGCGCATCCGGCCTGTTTTGCTGCGCCGCCGGACACGGCCGCAAGGAAATTGCCGATGCCGTCGCCAAACAGTTGATGGAAATCGACTATAGCCCGCATTTCCAGATCGGTTCGCCGCCGTCCTTCGAGCTGGCCAGCCGCGTCGCCAAGTTGACGCCGGATGACATCAACCATGTGTTTTTCACCAACTCGGGCTCGGAAAGCATCGACACCGCCCTGAAAATCGCCATGGCCTATCACAGCGCCCGCGGCGAAGGCTATCGCAGCAAGTTTGTATCGCGGGAACGCGCCTATCATGGCGTTAACATCGGCGGCACGTCGCTGTCCGGGTTAATGAAAAACCGCGAGATTTTCGGCTCGGTCATGCCGGGCGTCGTTCACATGCGTCACACCTGGTCAGCGGATCACCGGTTCCAGCGCGGCCAGCCGACTGTCGGCGCCGAGCTGGCCGATGATCTGGAACGCTTCGCTCAGTTGCTGGGCGGCAAGAATATTGCGGCGTGTTTCGTCGAGCCGGTCGCCGGTTCGACCGGCTGCCTGGTGCCGCCGAAGGGATACCTGGAACGCCTGCGCGAAATCTGTGACACCTATGGCATCCTGCTGGTGTTCGACGAGGTCATCTGCGGCTTTGGCCGTCTCGGCACGCCGTTCGCGGCCCAGGCCTTCGGCGTCACCCCGGACATCATGACCATGGCCAAAGCGCTGACCAATGGCGTACTGCCCATGGGCGCCGTCGCCGTCAAGGACAGCATCTACGATACCGTCGTCGATGCCGCCCCCGATGGCGCCGTCGAGTTCTTCCACGGCTATACCTATTCCGGCAACCCGGCGTCATGTGCCGCCGCCCTGGCGACACTTGATATCTATGAAAAAGAAGGTCTGTTTGACAAGGCCGCCGCCATGTCGGATCACTTCCTCGATGCCATTTTCGACTTGCAGGATCTGGACATCGTCACCGATGTACGCGGCTATGGCATGCTGGCCGGTTTCGATCTGGCCGGCGGATCAGCCCCCGGTGCCACCGGTGCCCAGGCGTTGAAAAAGCTCTATGCGGCGGGCCTGCACGTCAAGCTGACCGGCGACTGCGTCCTTGTCGCGCCGCCGCTGATCGCAAGCAAGGGCGATATCGACGAAATCGGCGGCATTCTGCGCGACGTTCTCGCCAACATGTGATAGGAAGTCGGCAATATCATCATATTTCAAAGACCCAAGGAGACTCCTGATCCATGACCAAGACGGTTCATCATTTTATCGACGGTAAAATCACCCTGGGCAAAAGCGGCCGCATGGGCGACGTGTTTAACCCGGCGACCGGCGATGTCACGGCACAGGTGGCGCTGGCCACCGCCGATGAAGTTCGCATGGCAATCGCGTCTGCGACCAAGGCTTTGCCTGCCTGGGCAGCCATGCCCCCGGCCCGACGCACCCAGATCATGTTCAAATTCCGCGATCTGCTGATCAGCCACACCGAAGAAATAGCCACATTGCTGTCGGCCGAGCACGGCAAGACCCTGCCCGACGCCAAGGGCGAGTTGGGCCGTGGCATCGAGGTGGTGGAATTTGCCTGTGGCATCCCGCATCTGCTGAAGGGCGAGTATTCGGAAAACGTCGGCACCAATGTGGACAGCTATTCCGTGCGCCAGCCGGTCGGCGTCGTCGCTGGCATCACGCCTTTCAACTTCCCGGCCATGGTGCCCATGTGGATGTACCCGGTGGCCTTGATGTGTGGCAACACGTTCATATTGAAGCCGTCTGAACGCGATCCCTCGGTGGTGCTGCGTGTTGCCGAACTGCTGAGCGAGGCCGGATTGCCTGACGGTGTGTTGAACGTCATCAACGGCGATAAGGAAGCGGTCGATACCCTGCTTACGGATCCCGGCGTTGCCGCCATCAGCTTCGTCGGCTCGACCACTATCGGCGAATACATTTACAAGACCGGCTGCGCCCACGGCAAGCGGGTGCAGGCGCTGTGCGGGGCCAAAAACCACATGGTGGTGATGCCCGACGCCGACATGGAACAGGCGACCGATGCGCTGATCGGCGCCGGTTACGGTTCCGCCGGCGAACGCTGCATGGCGATTTCAGTTGCCGTTGCCGTCGGCGACGAAGCCGCCGACGAACTGGTCAAAAGACTGGCGCCCCGGGTTCAGGCCCTGAAAGTCGCCCCCTACACGGATCCGGAGTCAGAATTAGGCCCGGTGATTTCCCGCGACAGCCTGGACCGTATCAAGGGCTACATCGATTCCGGCCTGGAAGCCGGGGCCGAACTGGTCGTCGATGGCCGCGATGTCTCGCTGCAAGGCTACGAGAATGGATATTTCCTCGGCGGATGCCTGTTCGATCGGGTGACCAAGGACATGGACATCTACAAGGACGAAATCTTCGGCCCCGTGCTCTCGGTGGTTCGCGCCAAGGACTATGACGAGGCCCTTGGCCTGGTCAACGATCACGAATACGGCAACGGCGCCGCCATCTTCACCCGCGATGGCGATGCGGCGCGCAGTTTCGCCAACCAGGCCAAGATCGGCATGATCGGCATTAACGTGCCGATTCCGGTTCCCGTCGCCTATCATAGCTTCGGCGGCTGGAAGCGCTCCTTGTTCGGCGATCATCATATTCATGGCATGGAAGGCGTCCGCTTCTATACCAAACTGAAAACCATGACCACGCGCTGGCCGTCGGGTATCCGCGAAGGCGCCGAATTCCACTTCAAGCGGGGCAGCGAGCACTGACCCACAAATAAGGGGGCATATTATGGCCAAACCTTTTCCGACCCATGCCCGGGTCGTCATCATCGGTGGTGGTGTCGTCGGCTGTTCGCTGGCCTATCATCTGACCAAGCGCGGCTGCAAGGACGTGGTGCTGCTGGAACGCAAGCAGTTGACGTCGGGCACCACCTGGCACGCCGCCGGCCTTGTCGGGCAGTTGCGCGCCACCCGCAACATGACGCGCCTGGCCCAATACACCACCGGCCTTTTTGAATCCCTGGAACAGGAAACAGGACAGGCGACCGGCTTCGCCCAACGGGGCTCGCTGGCCCTTGCGACGTCGGAGGAACGCTTCGAAGAGTTGAAGCGCGGCGCCTCCATGGCGCGCTGCTTCGGGCTCGAGGTGGACGTGATTTCGGCATCGGAAGCCCAGGCCAAGTGGCCGTTGATCAACATCGACGATGTGGTCGGTGCGGTGTTCCTTCCGAAAGACGGTCAGGTCAATCCCATCGACGTGACGCAGGCACTGGCCAAGGGGGCGAAAACCGGCGGCGCGCAGATTTTTGAAGACACCAAAGTCACCGCCATCCATCAAAAGGACGGCCGGGCCACCGGCGTCGCCACCGACAAGGGCGATATTTCTGCCGAATTCGTCGTCAATGCCGCCGGTATGTGGGGGCAGGAAGTCGGGCACATGGCCGGGGTCAACGTGCCCCTGCACGCCGCCGAGCATTTTTACATCGTCACCGAGGCGTTCGATGGCATGACCCCCGACCTGCCGGTGATGCGCGATCCGGATAACTGCGCTTATTACAAGGAAGATGCCGGAAAACTGCTGCTCGGCGCCTTCGAGCCGGTGTCCAAACCGTGGGGCATGAAGAGCATGGGCGGCATCCCCGAAGATTTTACCTTCGGCCAGTTGCCCGACGATTTCGACCATTTCGAACCGGTGCTGGAAGCCGCCATGAAGCGTCTGCCGGCGTTGGAAAATGCCGGTATCCAGTTGTTCTTCAACGGCCCGGAAAGTTTCACCCCGGATGATCGCTACCTGCTCGGCCCGGCGCCGGAGCTGGAGAATTTCTTTGTCGCCGCCGGTTTCAATTCGGTCGGCATCCAGTCGTCGGGCGGCGCCGGCAAGGTGCTGGCCGACTGGATTCTCGATGGCCGTCCGCCCATGGATTTGTGGGATGTGGATATCCGCCGCATGTTGCCGTTCCAGGGCAACGCCAAATACCTGCACGATCGTACGGTCGAAGGGCTGGGGCTGCTGTACGCCATGCACTGGCCGTTCCGCCAGTTCGAAACCGCCCGCCCGGCGCGCATGTCGGTGCTGCATGACCGCTTGCAGGCAAAAGGCGCCTGCTTCGGCGAGGCCGGTGGCTGGGAACGGGCCAACTGGTACGCGCCTGAAGGCGTCGAACCTAAGTATGAATATTCCTACAAACGCCAGAACTGGTTCGAGCATTCCGCCGCCGAACATATGGCGGTACGCGAGAGCGTCGGCCTGCTCGATCAGTCATCGTTCGCCAAGTTCCTGTTGAAAGGCCCGGATGCGGAGAAAGTCCTCAATAACGTCTGCGCCAACAACGTCGCGGTCGCCCCGGGGCGCATCATCTATACCCAGTGGCTGAATGAGCGCGGCGGCATCGAATCCGACCTGACCGTGACCCGCATCGCCGATGACTGTTACATGGTGGTTACCGCGTTCTCGTCGCAAACCCGCGACTTCCACTGGCTCGAAAGCCATATCCCTTCAGGGGCCAACTGCCAGCTGGTCGATGTGACATCGGGCATGGCGATGATCGGCGTCATGGGGCCGAATGCCCGCGACCTGCTGCAATCACTGACCCCGAACGATATGTCAAATACGGCCTTCCCCTTCGCCCACAGCCGCGAGATCGAGCTTGGTTATGCCAAGGTGCGGGCATCGCGCATCACCTATGTGGGGGAACTGGGATGGGAGCTTTATATCCCGACCGAATTCGCCGCCGGGGTTTACGATACCATCGTCGCCGCCGGGGGCGATTTCGGGCTCAAACACACCGGCATGCACGCCATGAATTCCCTACGCACGGAAAAGGCCTACCGCCACTGGGGTCACGATATCTCCGACGAGGACACGCCGGTCGAGGCGGGCCTCGGTTTTGCCGTCGCCTGGGATAAGCCCGGCGGCTTCATCGGCCGCGACGCGCTTTTGCGGCAGCGTGAAAACGGCGTTACCCGGCGGCTTGTGCAATTCGCCCTGGAAGACCCGGAGCCGTTGCTTCAACACAACGAGCCGATCTGGCGCGACGGCGTCATCGTCGGCGACATTACGTCGGGCATGTTCGGCCATGCCCTGGGAAAATCCCTGGGCATGGGTTACGTGGAAAACGACGGCGGCGTCGATGCGGATTTTATCAATGCCGGTACTTACGAAATAGAAGTCGCGTGCCAGCGCTACCCGGCGACCGCGTCGCTGAAACCCTTTTACGATCCGAAAAGCGAACGGATAAAGGCCTGAACCTTTAAGCCGGCTTCAGATGTGATGGCTGAAGCTGGCATGGTCGGCCGCCGCCATCAATTTTTCGAATTCCTGGTCCTTGATGTGGACAAGGGTCCGGTGATCGCCGGCCTCGAAATAAATCTCCGGCTGCCCGGCAAGTGCGTCATCCATCAGCACCTTCATGCCATAGGCGCCGCCCACCGGCGGCACGGCTCCTGGATCGCAGTCCTCGAACAGGACATTAATTTCGCCCTCGCTCGCCAGTTCGAAGTTACGGTCGAAGCAGAGCCTCATTTTATCAAGGTCGATCATATGGGTGCTCGGCAGGACAGCGACCGTATAGGATTTATCGTCGCGTAACAGAACGCCCTTGGCCAGACAGTCGCCGGCAATATGGGCGCTGTTGGCGGTGTTCAGGGACGTTGCCTCGTAATCGTGTTCGATAACATCGAAAGCAATGTCACAGTCCTTGAGGTATTCTTTGAGTGTGATTGCCATTCCCATGACCGTCTCCTTTTCTCCATTGAACGGAAAGGACGGGCAAGAGCCAATCCCCGCCGTCCGGGCAGGGGATATTTCCTAGGCGGTTATTATACACGAAATAATGTGTTAATTCCAGCTATCCCCTATGCCCAATGTTGATGTTGGTGTTGACCGTGTCGCTGATTGGGATAAACAGGAAGGGTCGCCGGAGAAAATGAATCACCATGAGCCGTTTCAAAGATTGCATCACCCCCCAAGGCTTCGCCGCCTTGCAGGCGGAAATCAGCCAGTTGTGGGAAATCGAGCGGCCCCAGGTGGTGCAAACCGTGCAATGGGCCGCCGGCAATGGGGATCGTTCGGAAAACGGCGACTATATTTACGGCAAAAAGCGCCTGCGCCAGATCGACAGCCGGGTGCGTTACCTGCGCAAGCGCCTGGAAAACCTGACAGTCGTCGATCCGGCCCGGCAGGCCAACCGGGATCAGGTGTTTTTCGGTGCCACGGTTCGCTATCAACGGGAGAACGGCAGGGAACAGACCGTCACCATCGTCGGCAAGGACGAGACGGAAGCCGGACTGGGCCGCATCAGCCTGGACTCGCCCATCGGCCGGGCGCTGATGAACAAGGCGGCCGGCGACCTGGTCGGTGTGCAAACGCCGGGCGGCGAGGAAGAGCTTGAGGTTATGGGCATTTCCTACCCGGACCATAGCGGTTGAAATAAACAGCCATCATCATCATATGGGTTTCTTGACCTTATACTGAAAGAGATGACCATGGATTTGCAGGTAGATAACGAAGGATTTTTGCTGAACCGGGACGACTGGACTCCGGAAATCGCCGCCCAGATTGCGGCCGGCGATAGCCGTGAGCTGACCGACGAGCATATGTCTTACATTGTCGCCGCCCGCCAGATGTTCGCCGATGATGGCGTGGTGCCGCCCTTACGCCGGTTTTGTAAGGACCAGAATGTTTCCAAGGCCGATATGTTCGCCTCGTTCGAAGCCGGGCCCATGAAACTGATTTGCAAGTGGGGCGGCCTGCCCAAGCCGACTGGCTGCGTTTAGGCCTGAATTCTAATCGTCACGGCTGACCTTGCCGCGGTCTTTTTTAAGGCCGCTTTGACGGCGTTTGCCATCGAGGCGGCGTTGTTTGGCGCCCATTGAGGGCTTCGTCGGCCGCCGGTATTTCGGCGGCACGGCGGCTTTGCGGATAAGCTCAATCAGGCGGTCCAGCGCGTCAGTCCGGTTGCGTTCCTGGAGGCGGAAGCGTTTGGCCTCGATGATCAGCACGCCGTCCGCCGTCATCCGCCGTCCGGCAAGTGTTTTCAGTCTCTTTTTTATGGACTCTGAAAGTCCAGATGATGACGCCACGTCAAAGCGTAACTGCACGGCGGTCGATACCTTGTTGACGTTCTGGCCGCCCGGGCCGCCGGCGCGGATGAAGCGTTCGGTGATCTCTTTCTCGTCGATGGAAATGGTGTCTGTGATGGGGATCATCCGGATCACCAGTTTCGGCACTGTTTTTGAATCTTGCGGTAGCTTTCCGGCGTGTCGATGCGGGCGTTGGCCGTATCGGCATCGCGGCTAAGACTGTCGATTAGCGGCGTCATTTTGTCCTGCATGGCCTTCTGGATCAATTTAACTCCGTCGTTCGGCGTTCTGACAATAATTGGCTTGATGCGCCGGGCCGCCGTTTGCGCCTGATGGCGAAGATTCGGCAGGTGCCGCTCCAGTTGTTTGCGGTACAGAACCACATGGGTGTATTCGTGCCGGTTGACGGCTTTGTACTCGCAACTGCCGCGCTTGTAACGGCGGTCTATATAAACAAGGAAATCTGAAAACCGGATATCCAAATCGAAGGATGCCGGATAGGCGCAATAACGACCCGCCGACAGTTGCCGGATATTGACGCCGGTCTCAATGGAATAACGGAAATCGGTCAGGGTCAGGCCCAGTGGATATCCATTTTTATTGGGAACCGAGGCATTGTTGGTGGCTTGCAGGCGGATCAGGTCATCACGGCTGCTCCCCCGTTTTAAGATGATCTGGCCGGGGCTGGTGGTCACCGTCACCGTCGGCGAGGCGGGATTTTCCGGGCACCCGGCAGCCATGACCGGGCCTGAGGATAGCACGGCCATGGCTGGTAACAGGGCCAGCAATCGGAAGTTCCTAAGTATGATTTTTTTCAATGTAACCATTGGGGGCCATTTAAGTCCGGCAGGCTCAGGTCGCCTGCGGGGCGTCATCTTCTTCGGCGGCGGCAACGGCTTCTGCCGGGTCTGTTGCCGTTTCCGGCACCGTTTCGGCGGCAGCCTCAGGCAGCGGCGCGGGGGCATTTCCTTCGGCGGCAATGGGCTCTGTCGATTCTGCTGCGGCTTCTGGCTCATCAGGCGCGCCTGCGACAATCGCTTGTTTTATTTCGGGCTCTTGCATCGGCTGTTCCGGCATCGGAGCGTTCACGTCCCAGATCAGTTCATACAGGCGGATGCCTTCGTCGAAGCCCTTCATGTCGAACGAGCCGACCCTGGAGAAACGATAGTTCTTGCCGCTGCAGATGCCTTGCACGGTTTCTGAAAGATAAATTTGTCCGGCCTGCGCCTTGTCAACAATGCGTGCGGCAAGTTGTACGGTAGTGCCGAACAGGTCATTGTCCTCGGCAATCGGCTCGCCGGCATTGATACCGATTTTCAGGCCGAGCGGCAGGCCAGGATTTTCTGTGTTATGTTTGACGGTACCCGTTTGCATGTCGGCGGCCGCATCGACACCGTTGGACGTGTTCGAGAACGAGGCCATGATGCCGTCGCCGGTATGTTTGATTTCCTTGCCCTGGAATTTCATCAGGGCTTCGCGGACAATCTTGTTATGGGCGCGCACAACCTGTTGGGCGACGGCATCGCCCAAGGTCTGGGTCATGTTGGTGGATCCGGCAATATCGGTGAACAGGACGGTAACTGGGCCGCCGGTTGGGGCCGCTTTTGACTTCGGTGAATTCCATTCGGCCATTGCCCGTTTCATATGGTTCAGACTGTCGAGATCGCTTTCCATATAAGATGTCATCGCCACGCGGCCAGCCTGGAACATCTGCATATACCTAGAATCGGCTAGCAGATATCCCTGAATCTTGTCCGAGAACGATTCCGTATCACCGCCCTTGAAGCCCAATTGTTTAACCGGCTCGCTGACAACCTTGGCCATCATCTGGCCGTCCAGATTGCGTTCCTGGGAAAGAGTTTCGCAGGCCCCGGCCATGAACAGGCTGACTCCGAACTTGTTGAAGTTGTCCATGGAAAGGCGGCTGATATTGGCATGGCCCATGGAAGATTCCATGAAATCCATGACGTACTCTTTTTGCATCTTTAACTTGGGGTCTTCTTCCATGGGGACGACAGCCTCGAACCCGACCTTGGGGGCGGAACCGGGGGTGGCCTCGGTTTCGGGGGTGTCTTCATTTTCACGGGTGTCCGGCCCTTCTTCCAGCCGCGCCGCTTCTTCCGTTCCGGGTTTATGGTCGTCGCTGTCGTCGGGGCCACCAAGTTTGGGCTTAAAATCTTCCAGGCTTGGCGTCAGGTTGGGTTTTTTTGCCCTGGTCGGAACCGGTACCGCTCTGGGCGTGGTCAGGATTTTCGCCTTTGACAGCATGGACCAGCCCATGGATACGACACAGATGGCAAACGTACCGATGAACATGCCGAAGATGATGTTGGATTGGGTGTTCACGCCGAAGGCGGATTCCCGAAGCCAGACCGTCGCGACACCGGTAACAAACATCGAAATAATGGCGCTGAACAGCATCACCATCAGAATTTTAATGAGAAACCCCAAGACAGAGAATGCTGGCGCGTCGGCAGCATCCGGATTGTAGTTCTCCAGGTCTTTGGCAATGGCGGCATTGGGGTTCTTTTCCTTCGCCGGCTTCGCCATGGCCTTGGCTTTTTCCTTCGCCTTACGAGCTTCCTGCAAGCCCTTCGGCTGTTCGTCCGTCAGGTTTTTTGTCGCGTAGACGTTATTTTCCTTGGATTTGCCGTTCTTGGTGTTGAGTTCTTCGCGGATCACCTTGACGCCGGTGATGGTCGAGATGTTTTCAAGTGCCTTGGCATCGCGAATCGCCGCCGCCTGCTTGTCCTGGGTATAGGTACCCTGTAGCTCCCAGCGTCCTTGCTGCAGAACGTGAACCTCAAACGTAATTTTAGTACCCGGGTCGTTCATCGCGATATTAACCGTCTGTAACCCTTGAAAGAGAGGCGCACTAAAATCAGGTCATCATCGTCATATGATGACATCGGGGCGCGCATTTACCTAAATCCTCTAATTGCGGGGGAAAAGTAACACACCATGGGGCATTCCCCCAAGCATGAGATAGCGAGGCGAAAATTCAGGAAATTGCCGTGGATGCCCTGAGCTGTGAGTTTACGGATGGCGTCGGACTATTTTGCAGGTTTTCTGAGCAGGTTGACCCGCATAGGCTGATCAAATTCGTAGCCCTTTGGCCCTTTGCGGCCAAGTGTGGAAAAGGCCTGTTCCAGTTCCGCTCGCACCGCATCAAGCCTGTCTTCAAGGCCCGGGTTGATGGCGACCATGCGATCGGCAAATGCCTTGAAGTTTTCGTAAGTTGCCGGGTGAATATAGGTTATTTCCTTCTCTTCGGTCAGCCCGTTGTCTTCGGCATTCCTGATATGTTTGTGAGCCGCCGCACGAACATCCGTTTCATCATGAACCGGCTGCATCAATTCAAAATGGGCTCCCTCGGCGACGGGCTCGCAGACATAGGCGATTCCACCTGGCTTTAAAACCCTGGCGGCCTGGTCAAGGGCGACGCCCTGATGGGCCGGGGCCACATGATGCAGGCTATTGAAAAACACAACCACGTCGAGACGTCCGTCTTCAAACGGTAGGTTCTCGGCGACCCCCTGGTAATAAATTTCGTCTCCTGCCGGCTTGGCGGCGCGGGCGCGTTCCAGCATTTGGGAGTTGCACTCAACACCGAACACCTTGGCACCTTGGCGGGTCATCAGGCGGGTCATCGATCCATCGCCGCAACCGACATCAGCGACTTTCTTGCCCTTCAGCTCTATCAATGACGGCAGGACATCGGCGTTCTGTCGATTTTTCATCAGCTTAAATGGTTCCTTAGCTGGTTATGCCCCAAGCAGCGAGGGCATCTTTTACCCGCTTGCGGCGGGCGAAGATAGGCCTATTTTTTAAAGAATCAGGTCTTTGACCTGGCCAACAAGAATCAGCTGGCGCCGGATTGTGACAGGCGCCATTTTTTGAGTTGCATACGCCTTTTTTCGGCGAAGGTATCGGTCTTGCTACCAGCCTCGCGTCCGTAGGTTATTTGCCATTCTGCCTTGGCCTTGGCGCGGCGCATGGCGGCCAGGGTCGTCATGTCCAGGCCGCCATTTCTGTTTTGGCGCCACGATGCGAGCTGGCCGCCAGGAGCATCGGCGGCGGCTTTTTCCATGGCTTCCTTGTGGTTGTTGTTGAGTTTCTCCATGCGGGTGTAATCGATGGATTTACCGCCGGGCGATGCTGCCTGGCGGCGTTCCTGATTCCAGTATTTAAGAACCTTCATCTTGTAGGCCTTGGCCCGGTCGGGTGTTGTCGAATGATAATAGGCCGCGGCCTGGGTCCATGACCGGGTGCTTTGGTAAAGACCGGTCAGGTAATCGGCGGCGTATTCAATATTGCTGGCCGGATCAATGGCCTGCTCAAGATTGGCGAAGGCGCCGCCGTGGTAGTAAAGATTTATCTGCATGCAGCCGACATCTATATTGTTGATGCCGCGAGCCTTTAAGTCGCGGACAAAATCCAACGCCGATTGCCGGTCGGGGAAATAATTGCCTTTGCCAAGCGCCGTGATCGTCCATGGCCAGGTAATATTTGCCTGTTCTGCCTTGTCCCAGCGGCCTGTTTCGGCCAATGAAATGGCTTTCAGTAAATGGCTCGGAATGGCCCTGGAATTTTCCATTCGGGCAGTCTCCGCATCACATAAAATTGAAGCGTTTCCAAGGGCTTGCTCTGAGCTGGCGGCGGCGTCCCCGTGGCCGGCCAAAAGCCCGGCAAAGGCCAGAAATACCGCTAGGACACGTTTTCTCATGACTTAATCACTCCCATTCCCGAAAGATAAGGAGCAAATGTCGTGCCAAAACCTTGAAAATCAGGGCAGGGAGCCGTCGCCTGGGCCTAATGCCAGTTGCATAATCACCGAATCGACCCAGCGCCCGTGCTTGAAGCCGGCGGCGCGGATGGTGCCAATGTGGGTGAAGCCTAAGCGGCTGTGTAGATTAATCGACGGCTTATTGTCGGAATCGCCAATAACGGCGATCATTTGCCGGAGGCCTTTCTCGCTACAGATGTCGATCAGGTCTTCGAGCAGCTTTTTGCCGATGCCCTGACCGGTTGAGCCAAGATCGACATAAATGCTGTTTTCCACCATGTAGCGATAGGCCGGGCGTGTCCGGTACGGCCCGGCATAGGCAAAGCCCAGGATCTTGCCGTCAATTTCGGCAACGCGGAAAGGAAAACCGCTATCTTGAATGGCGCTTAGCCGCCGGTCCATTTCGGCGACGGCGGGGGGAACTTCTTCGAAACTGGCCAGCCCATCCAGCACATGGGGGGCGTAAATCGCCTGTACGGCTTCCATATCTTTTGCATTGGCATCGCGGATGGTGATGGTTTCTGTCTTGGTGGGATCAATCATGGCGAGGCCAGCATCTCAGGATCAATTGCCGCGAGGGCCTCAATTAGGGATTCCATGTTTGCGACCAGGGCGGCCATTCCATCGCTGCGGCTGATGTTGGTTTCATTCATGTAAAGGGCGCGATTTATTTCAATCTGCAGGGCATGGCGACCGGTCGCCGGTTTGCCGTAATGCTCGGTGGTGAAGCCGCCGGCATAGGGGCTGTTCAGGGTGACCACATATCCCATCCCGGTCAGGGTATCTTTTGCCAGCCGGGTAATGGCCGGCGCACAGGAAATGCCGCGGCGGTCGCCCAACACAAAATCGACACGCCGGAAACCGGGATCACGGTCCATGGGTCCGCCGACCGATGGCATGGAATGACAGTCGATCAACAGGCAGCCACCGAAACGCGTGGCAGTCTCGGTGATCAGTTCTTCAAGCGCCGCATGATAGGGCAGATATAAAGACTCGATGGCCTGCTTCGCTTCCTGGAAATCCAGTTTGCCGAGATAGATGTTTTCGCCATTGGTGACGACCCGGGCGATGGTGCCAAGGCCGGCCGATACCCGCGGCGACAGGGTATTGACGTAATCGGGCAGGGGGCCTTGGAACATGTCCGGGTCGAGCTCATAGGGCTCGCGGTTGGGATCGATATAGGCTCTTGGAAAATTGGCTTTAAGCAATGGCGCGCCGAGACGGGGCGCAGATGCAAATATTTCATCGACGAAGGCGTCTTCCGAGCGACGAAGGCTGACCGCATCGAGACGCGAAGCGGCGACGAATGCATCCGGGTAATCGCAGCCACTGTGCGGGGATGCGAATACCACCGGCGTTCGCCAGTCTTCCGGACGGACGACATCGAAGGGCTCCAGCCCCTTTGTTATCAGCATATTCTTGTCCACAGGTGTTCAGTTAGCGCGCCAAGAAGGTGGGCGCAACGGATATTTGCCGGATTCTGTGCCCACAAGCCGAACAGGCAAGGCTTGCCAATTTACCCGGTTCGGATTAAAACGCCATTCCCTGGCCCCGCTTACGGGCGGCAGGCTATATAGGGCGCGTAGCTCAGCGGGAGAGCACCTCGTTGACATCGAGGGGGTCACTGGTTCAATCCCAGTCGTGCCCACCATCATCACCCCCCGGGAAACCGGGGGGTTTTGTGGTTCTGGCACGCTGCTATTTCAGTGATTTGGCGAATTCGGGCCAGTAGACAACGACCCCATAGATCAGGCCGCCGAGTATGCATAGATAAAACAGGGGTACCACGAATCCCATGACCCACTTGAACATTTCCTTGCGGAGCTTGGCGCGGCGTTTTTTTGCTTGCACCCTTTTTTTGGCTTCGGCCTCGCGCTCTTGCAGGCGCTGCTGCTTGCGCAATTTCTTCTCGTCCAGCTTCTTGTCTTCTTCTTCTTTCAGAATCTGTTCGCGGCGGCCCTGAATTTTACGGCGCTCCTGTTCGCGGCGATCCTTATTCTGGCGGTCGAGTTGCTTTTTCCGCTCGACAGCTTGTTCCTCGGATTCTTCAACCTTCTTGAGTATATCGTCGGTATCGGTGGTTCCCGGGCCGGCCTCAGCCGCGCGCCGTTCAGGTGCATCGCGGCGCTCGTCAGCGCGTCGCTCAGGCTTTGCCTCGCCTGTCGGGGATGCAGGAGGGGCCTTGTTTTCGGGCTCTTCGCTCATATATTCCTCTCCTTGAAATCACTCAAGGAACTCTGTTCACACGATTTGCATAACAGATATGTAGATAATCCTATGATAAGGTTACCATAATCCTAACGCGGGCGCCCGGTAAACCCGTAACAATTATCCAGTGCGAGAATGGCGCGGCGGTAAAATTTCAATAGTTCCAGATGGATGCAGAGGATGGAAGGATTCAGGCGCGGCCCCTGAACGGGACCCTGCAGGGCCATTGTCAGGGGCAAAAAAACCGCCCGCCAGGGTCTTGTTAATTTCGATCAGCGGTTCAAGATTCGCCGAGCTCGGCGCCGACAGCGCCTTGATCGTCTGACGGTCAACGTAGAGGCTGAGTTCCAGCAGCCGGGCCTTGCTGCTGCCGGCAATGCGGCCCGTGTCTTCGATCATGTTTATCTGGATCGCCGACCATATCTTTCGGTGATAGGTCAGGGCGGCGACGTAAGATTTGTGATCGCCGACATTCCGGGCCGCCTGCTCAAGCTCGCGAATGGCACGAATCATCACCGCCTGTTCCATCTGCCGGATCGACATGGCCGACTGCTGTGTTCGGTCATAGGCGGCGTAGGGGTTATCGCGGTGCATTGTCTGGTGCATTATCATGGCTTTGATCTTTCAAGATTACTATCTGTACGTCAGCATCGAGGTCAGGGCGGTCCCGTTCTTGAACGAAAACCCGAGACCGGTAACCGAAATATCATGACGGGTCTGCAAGGCCAGCAGGTTCGCCGACTGCTGGTTGATATCGGCGCCCACCAGCTTGCTGACACCATCGTCCAGGTTCTGGATGAGAGCATCGGCAAAATTAAGCCGGGCATTAATTATTTCATCGTAGGTCTGAAAGGATGCCTTGGTCTGGGCGATCGTTGTCAGTGCCGCCTCGATCTCGGCGACGGCGGCTTCGATTCCGGCATCGGTGGCGAAGCTGTCGGCGGCATCGACGGCGGTGATGCTGAGCGACGAAGCCGACGTTTCGACCCCGGTGATGGTGATGGTGCTGCCGCCGTTTTCGTCAAAATAGATGGTAATTTCGTCGGGGGCGCTTTTCACCAGGTTGACGCCTAAAATGGTCGCATCGCCAGCCAGGGTGTCGATCTGCGAACGCAGCAGGTCATAGGATGTTTCGGCATTTTTCCGGGATGCCGAATGGTCGATGGTGCCGTTGGTCGATGATGACAGACCCAAATCTGCGGCCAGGGTGCCGGTGCCGTCGGTGATGGTGATGTCCTTGCCGGCGTCGTCGGTGATGACGATCGGGTTGCCGTCGGTTACGGTCGCCGTCAACCCGGTAATGGCCGAGATCTGGCCCGCGATTGAAGTGAATGTCGATCCGTTGGTGTTGGTAATGGTGGTGGTGGTGCCGTTGTAGGTGATGTCAAAGGCGTCGCCATCGACGGCACCGGCGATTTCCGTTGTGACAACATTGCTCGCGGCGGTCGCTGAATAGGTGCCCGTCGCGGTGGTCGTAACGAGCCCGGAAACCGTATCGCCCTTGGGCGAGTTGGCGGTCGCCTTCATCTGCTCCAGGGTCGAAATAATGGCGTCGAGGGCGGCAATGGCCCCACCCTGGATGGTCGCCGCCCGGGCAACACTGTCTTTAATATCAAGCAACCGACTCGACTGATACGAAAGACTGATGGCATCGAAGAAGGCGCTCGGTGAATCGAGCGGACTTGATACAACCAGCCCCGTCGCCAGGCTTTTGTTTATGGAATCGATACGCAGCCGCGCTTTTTGCAGCTCGATGATCGACGTTCTTGTCGATGCTGAAATATTGATGTCAGCCATTCTAGGTGCTCCCGTTGTGGCCTAAGCCGTTCACGGGTGCTTCCATGCTTCTGTCAGTTGTTATTTTTGCTTTTATGGCACACAAACACCCGGCACCCCTGCCATTGTTTCTTGGCCGGAGGCGCTACTCCCAAATGCCCATCCCCAAAGGAATTCTGCCATTTAATGGAAGGTGTGTTTCTGCCACTTTGATGGGACGCCTGATTCTAGCATTTTGAATGGAAATGGAAAAATCAAATAACAGGTGTGTTTTCAGTGCTTTAAGTAGGTATGGTTAATGGCGAAATGCTATTTTTTTGACTAGCCATCATCGGCATTTAACCGGAAAACGGATCGTCACTTGACCCCTGTCAGAGATTTGCATGGCATATCATCGTAGTCTGGCATAATGGGTCTGATGTATAAACGCAGGCAGGGGTGGTGAGATGATCAAGATCCAATGGTTGGAAAGCTTTGCCATCGGCAATGAAAAGATCGACCGAGATCACAAAGACATCATCGCTATCATGCAGGATGTCCGTTCGGCGGTTGAGGATGATAATCGTCCGCGCTGCTCGGCGCTGCTGCAAGACCTGATTGTCC
This sequence comes from Rhodospirillaceae bacterium, assembly GCA_013204045.1. Classification (GTDB taxonomy): domain Bacteria; phylum Pseudomonadota; class Alphaproteobacteria; order Rhodospirillales; family JABHCV01; genus JABMOQ01. The sequence goes on from JABMOQ010000146.1 coordinate 22,301, forward strand.
GGGCCCAGGAACATTTCACGGATGAAGAGGAAATTCTTGAATCCGTGCATTATCCCGATCTGGCGGAACATATTCGCTACCATCAGGATCTCCTGCTCAAGGCCAGGGCTATGAATGCCATTTGCCATGGGGCGTCGGCCAATGGCAATTTGGAACAGTGTTTCACCGTTATGGCCGAATTTCTGATCGATGATATCATCGCCGGCGACCTGAAATTCAAATCCTTCATCAAAGAAATTTAATATTTCTGATATAGAAGTATAATCGAATCGATACAATTTTCATTGTTGTCGCAATGGGCGGTTAGGTGGAGGATTAACATTAGCCGCGAAAAATCTATCAATCGGGATGGCAGGACTTCCCTGCCGCGCAGGTTGCTGGGCTGGCTTTTCCATCCATTCCGCCGCCGCCATAGTATTGAGCCCCCCCCCGAACCCGCTGAGCCGGAATTGTTCCCACCCGAGCCGGAGTCCCCGGCCGTCGATGCCGCCCCGCTGGTGTGGCCGCCTGAACGGGTCAATATCGTCGAAAAATTATGGGGCGACGGCTATATCACTGCCGGTGGTGCCAAATATGTGCTCGGCTTCATGCCGTTGCTGGCGTTGTCGGAAAAGAAAAGCCTGCTGCTGTTGGGGGCCGGGCTGGGCGGTATCGCCCGTACCATGGTGGATGAAACCGGCGTCTGGATCAGCGGTTATGAAAGCGATGGGGAACTGGCGGCCCTTGGCATGGAAAAATCTGTCATGGCCGGCAAACAGAAGCGCGCCCCGGTCAAACTGGCGGATTATACTTCCTTGCAACTGAAGTCGAAATATTTTGACGCGGCGGTATCGCTGGAAAACTTTTATCAGGTAGAGAACAAGGAGGACCTGTTCGCCGCCGTTGCCGAGTCCTTGCGCGTCGATGGCGACCTGATATTTACGGACTTTGTTCTGGTCCCTTCGGACGCGCCGGACCCGGCGGTTCGCGACTGGATCAAAAGCGAACCCTATACGCCGCATCCATGGACAGCCGACAAAATACAGTCCTGCTTAAGCGGGCTGAACCTGAACGTACGCCCCTATGAAGACATCACCCGCCAATACCGGAGCCAACTGTTCATGGGATTGTTGAAGTTTTTGGCCGGCACGACCAAGGGGGAACTTCTGGAAATCGTCGACGACCTTTTTGAGGAGTGTAAATACTTGGGAAAACGGATCGCCGCGATCGACAGCGGCGGGTTGAAGGTCCATCAATTTCATGCCATCAAGCTGCCCGATAAGCGCGGCGGGCTCTAAAAAGGCTGATTTAGGGCCTTTTGTGTGAATTCTTTGGCCGGGGGCCATTGACAGATCGTCCCTGACCCCCTACTTTCCGCGCCTTCCGGAGGCTCAATCTGGCCGTCGGCGTTAAAAACCAAGGATTCGGGATCATGAAGGTATTAAATTCGCTCAAGTCGGCCAAATCGCGTGACAAAAACTGCCGTATTGTCCGCCGCAAGGGCCGCGTTTACGTTATTAACAAGGTCAATCCCCGTTTCAAGGCGCGCCAAGGTTAAAGGCTGAGGCTGAGGCTAATCGAAGCCTGCCTGGTTCAAGGGCGCTTCCCGCCAATTGGGAAACCATCACAAAACCGCGCCATCAGGCGCGGTTTTGCTTTATAGGCAGCCTGTCAGGTCATACATTCATGGTTTCCTGTTATTTGGGAGACTGCGGCTGTGAAAATGCCGATACCCGATGCCGCCATCATCGCCCGCCGCGCCGACATTATCGCCGCGCTTAAGGGATTGGTGCCGTCCGATAACGTGATCACCGACGAAGACGCCTTGCGCGTCTATGAATGCGACGGCCTGTCCGCCTATCGCCAACTGCCGATGGTGGTGGCGTTGCCGGAAACCACGGCCCAGGTTGCCGAAATTCTCAAATACTGCAAGGCGGAAGGCATCAAGGTTGTACCGCGCGGTTCCGGCACCTCGCTTTCTGGCGGCGCCTTGCCGCTGGCCGATGCCGTCATCCTGGGTTTGGCCAAGTTCAACCGCATTCTCGAGATTGATTTTGACAACCGCTGCGTCGTCGCCCAGCCGGGAGTCACCAATTTGGGAATTACCCATGCGGTGCAGCACCGGAACTTTTATTATGCCCCCGATCCGTCAAGCCAGATCGCGTGCTCCATCGGCGGCAACGTGGCCGAAAACGCCGGCGGCGTGCATTGCCTGAAATACGGGCTGACCACCAACAACGTGCTCGGCATCGAACTGGTGACCATGGACGGTGAAACGGTACGCCTCGGCGGCAAGCATCTGGACAGTGAAGGCTATGACCTGCTCGGCCTGCTGACCGGGTCGGAAGGGTTGCTCGGTGTCGTCACCGAGGTCACCGTCAGGATATTAAGAAGCCCCGATACGGCGCGCGCCATGCTGGTCGGATTTCCGTCTAATGAAGCCGCCGGCGACTGCGTCGGTGCCGTCATTAATGCCGGTATTATTCCGGGCGGCATGGAAATGATGGACCGGCTGGCCATACAGGCGGCGGAAGATTTCGCCCATGCGGGATACCCCCTCGATGTGGAATCCCTGCTGATCATCGAACTGGACGGGCCGGAAGCCGAAGTCACGTATTTAATCGACCGGATCGAGGCGATTGCCAGTGACACCGGTGCCACGTACGTGCGGATCAGCCAGAACGAAGAAGAACGGCTGAAATTCTGGGCCGGCCGCAAGGCCGCATTCCCGGCTATCGGACGCCTGTCGCCGGATTACTACTGCATGGACGGCACCATCCCGCGTTCCCAGTTGCCGACAGTGCTTAAGCGTATCACCGAGCTGTCGGCCCATTATGGGCTGCGCGTCGCCAACGTATTCCATGCCGGGGACGGCAACCTGCATCCGCTGATCCTTTATGACGCCAACATTTCCGGCGAGTTGGCCAAGACCGAAGAATTCGGTGCTGAAATACTGAAACTATGTGTCCAGGTCGGCGGCGTTTTGACCGGCGAACACGGGGTCGGTGTCGAAAAACGCGACCTCATGGGGGAGATGTTTACCGAAGACGATCTGAATCAGCAGCTGCGGGTTAAATGCGCCTTCGACCCGGACGGGTTGCTCAATCCCGGCAAGGTCTTTCCGCAATTGCACCGCTGCGCCGAACAGGGGCGCGTTCATGTCCACGACGGGCGCACCCGCTTTCCCGACATCCCCCGGTTTTAAGCGGGTTTTGATATGACCGAGAGATTAAAACCGGAAACACCCGAACAGGTACTGGAAGCTGTCCAATGGGGATTGGCCGAGGGCCATACCTATGAGGTGACGGGACAGGGCAGCAAGCGAGGTTATGGCGCGCCGCCTGCGGCCACCCACGGCCTCGACCTGACAGGGCTTTCGGGCATCCAGCTTTACGAGCCCGGCGAACTGGTGATGAGCGCGGGGTGCGCGACACCGCTGGCCGACATCGCGGCGGCCCTGAATGAGCACCGGCAGCGGTTGGCCTTCGAGCCGCCCAATCTCGGCCCCCTGCTGGCCAGCGGCACTATGGGCGGCGGTTCCATCGGTGGCCTGTTTGCCTGCAATTTGGCCGGACCCCGGCGTATCCAGGCCGGGGCGGCACGCGACCACCTGCTCGGCTTTCACGGCGTTAGCGGCCTGGGAGAGCAGTTCAAGTCCGGTGGCCGGGTCGTCAAAAATGTCACCGGTTTTGATCTTTGCAAGCTGATGGCCGGTTCCTTCGGTACCCTTGCGGTGCTGACCGATGTGACCTTCAAGGTGCTGCCGATGCCTGAAAAAACGCGCACGGTCCTGGTGCTGGGACTCTCCGATGATGACGCCGTCGTCGCCCTGACCCGCGCCCTGCACGGGGCCTATGATGTTTCCGGTGCCGTCCATCTGCCCGCCGACATTGCCGCGGAAAGCGGTGTTTCCTATGTGGTTGACGCCGGATGTTCGGTGACCGCGATTCGCATTGAGGGGCCGGGGCCGTCCGTCGATGTCCGGTGCCGGGCGTTGCGGGATGATCTGGCCGGTTTCGGCGATACCGAGGAACTGCACAGCAGCAATTCACACTCCCTGTGGCGGGAAGTTCGCGATGTTGATTTTTTCATCGGTGATGACAAACAGGTCTGGCGTCTGTCGGTGGCCCCCGCTGACGGCCCCGCCGTTGCCCGGGCCATCCAGGGTGAAATCGGTGGGCGGGTTTTCTATGATTGGGGCGGTGGCCTGATTTGGCTGGCCATCAAGGAACGCCCCGACGCCGATCACCAATCCGTCCGCGCCGTGGTCGATGCCGCCGGTGGCCATGCCACCCTGATCCGGGCATCAGAACCTGTGCGGGCGGCGGTTCCGGTGTTCCATCCCCAGGCCCCGGCGCTGGCCGCGATCACCCAAAGGGTCAAGGAAAGCTTCGATCCGAAAGGCCTGTTTAACCCCGGGCGCATGGGCTGAGATATGGAAACAAGTTTTAGCCCCGAACAAATGCAAGACCCGGCGATCGTTATCGCCAACGATATTTTGCGCAAGTGCGTGCATTGCGGATTCTGCACCGCTACCTGTCCGACCTATGTGCTGCTTGGCGACGAAGCCGACAGCCCGCGCGGCCGCATCTACATGATCAAGGATATGCTGGAGCATGACAAACCGGCCTCAAAGCGTGTCGTCAAACATATCGACCGCTGCCTGTCCTGCCTGTCCTGCACCACCACGTGTCCGTCCGGGGTCGATTATATGCACTTGGTCGATCATGCCCGCGTCCATATTGAATCCACGTTCATCCGGCCATTGGGGGACCGCCTGCTTCGCAAGCTGCTGGCCAGGGTCGTGCCAAACCCGGCCCTGTTCCGCCTGTCCTTATGGGGCGCTCGGTTGGGAAGGCCGTTTAAGGGGCTGATGCCGGGGCGCCTGAAGGGGATGATCGCCATGGCCCCGGACAGCATGGAAAAGGCCGCTCCTTGCGACAAGCCACAGGTATTCAACGCCGAGGGTAAAAAAATAAAGCGCATCGCCCTGATGACCGGTTGCGCCCAAAAGGTGCTGCGCCCGGCCATCAACCAGGCGACGGTGCGGCTGCTCACCCGGCACGGCTGTGAAGTGGTTATCGCCAAGGGTGCGGGGTGCTGCGGCGCACTTGTTCATCACATGGGCAAGGAAGATGAGGCCCTGGCCGCGGCCCGCACCAACGTCGCCGCCTGGATGGCCGAAATTGAGAACGGCGGCCTCGACGCCATTGTCATCAACGCGTCCGGTTGCGGCACCACGGTCAAGGATTACGGCTTCATGCTCAGGAACGATCCGGTTTGGGGCAAGCCAGCAGCGACAGTGGCGGCGCTTGCCCGTGATGTCACCGAGGTTGTCTGCGACCTGCAACTGGTGACCGGGGGCGCGCTTCCGCCAATGGTCGTCGCCTATCATTCGGCGTGTTCCATGCAGCATGGCCAGAAGCTGGTATCCGGTCCCAAGCGGCTTTTGGAACATGCCGGGTTCAGCGTTCGCGAACCGGCAGAGGGCCACCTGTGCTGCGGTTCGGCCGGTACCTACAACCTGTTACAGCCGGAACTGGCCGGGAAACTTAAAAATCGCAAGATTATTAATCTGGAAGAACAGTTCCCCGAGGTCATCGCAACGGGTAATATCGGTTGCCTGGTGCAGATCGCCAGCGGCACAGATATTCCCGTCGTTCACACGGTCGAGCTTCTTGACTGGGCCAGTGGCGGGCCGAAACCGAAGAACATTTCATGAGCCAACCGATGGGATGCATTGATGAAAACTTGCTGGCCGAGCTCGCCGCCATTGTCGGCGACCGGCTGACGACCGGGCAATCGGTGCGTGAGCAACACGGCCAGGATCTGTCCTATCACCAGGGCCATGCGCCGGATGTGGTCGTTTATCCCAAATCCACAGACGAGGTCTCGGGTATTGTCAAAGTGTGTGCGGCCGGGCGTGTTCCGGTCATACCCTATGGCGCCGGAACGTCGCTGGAGGGGCATCTGGCGGCGCTTCGGGGCGGCGTCAGCATCGATCTCGGGCAGATGAACGAAATCGTCTCGGTCAATATAGATGATATGGACGCCACCGTGCAGGCGGGTGTTACCCGCCAACAGCTGAATCGCAACCTGCACAACACCGGCCTGTTTTTCTCCGTCGATCCGGGCGCCGATGCGACCCTTGGTGGAATGGCGGCGACGCGGGCGTCGGGCACCAATGCGGTGCGCTACGGAACCATGCGTGAAAACGTGCTGGCACTGACCGTGGTGCTTGCCGATGGGCGCATCGTGCATACGGGCAGCCGGGCCCGCAAATCATCGTCCGGGTATGATCTGACCCGGCTGATGGTCGGTTCGGAAGGAACGCTGGGCGTCATCACCCAGGTCACGGTCAGGCTGCATGGAATTCCTGAAAGCACCCTGGCGGCGGTGGTATCGTTCCCGGCCCTTGATCAAGCGGTGAAAACGGTCATCGAAACCATCCAGCACGGGGTACCGATCGCCCGCATTGAACTTTTGGACCAAGTGCAAATGGCCGCCGTTAATTCTTATTCCGGGCTCGACTACCCTGAGCAGCCAACCTTGTTCATGGAATTTCAGGGCACGCCCACCGCCGTCAGGGAGCAGACGGAAATCGTCGGTGAAATTTCGACCGCCAACAACGGCAGCGATTTTCGCTGGGCCGAGCATCAGGAAGACCGTGACAAGTTGTGGCAGGCCCGTCATGACGCCGCTTATGCGGCGTTGGCGCTCAGGCCAGGCGCCAAGGCGTGGTTTACGGATGTCTGTGTGCCGATTTCCGGTCTAATCGACTGCATCACCGAAACCCGGCGCGACATTGATGCAAGCGGGTTGATCGCGCCGATCGTCGGCCACGTAGGCGATGGCAATTTTCACCTTACCCTGTTGATTGATCCGGACGATGCCGGGGAACTGAAAAAAGCGTGCAGTATCAACGAACGCATGGTACTGCGTGCAATAAATATGAGCGGTACCTGTTCCGGTGAACACGGCATCGGCTACGGCAAAATCGAATTCATGGAGGCCGAGCATGGCGAGGGGGTCAATGTCATGGCAGACATTAAAAAGGCACTTGATCCCCTGAACATCATGAATCCCGGGAAAATCATCAACATCTAGACCCATCCGCCGTTAACAACTATTATCGGCCAACTATTAAAGAAATTAATTCAGGGCAGAATCTTTTGAAAAAATTACTAATCGGGTTGGGTGGGCTTGTTGCCGTTCTGGTGGTTGGCGTGCTGGTCGTTCCGGGGCTTATTGACTGGAATAACTACAAGACCGAAATAACCGAGCAGGCCAAGGCCTTTACCGGCCGCGATCTCGTTATCAACGGCGACATCAAACTGACCATTTTGCCGGCCCCGGCGCTGATCGTCGGCGACGTGCACCTTGCCAATATGGAAGGGGCATCGGCCACCGATATGGTCAGCCTTAAATCGCTGGAGGTACGTATCGCCTTCGGACCATTGTTGACAGGACAGGTTCAGGTCAAGACGGTGCGGCTGGTCGAACCGGTCATCGAGCTGGAACGTATGGCCGACGGTCGGGCCAACTGGCAGTTCGAAGCAGAGCAGCCAGATGCGGCAGCGGCCATGGACACGCAAGAAAATGCGGGTGCCGGGGATGCTCCGGATATTCGTCTCGACAGTTTCATTATTGAAAAAGGCACGCTGATCTTCCGCGATGTCGCCGCCGGAACGACGGAACGCGTTGAATCAATCAATGCCAGCATCGCCGCCGCTTCCATAAACGGGCCGTTCGAAAGTGACGGCAACGTGACGGTGCGCGGTATTCCTCTCGGCTTCGGCGTTACCATCGGAAAAATTATTGAATCCCGCACGGCAACTCTGGATCTGCGGATCAATCTCAGGCCTGGCGCATCGCAGATCATCGCGACGGGGGCGGTGACCGAACTTGAAAGCGCGCCGAAGTTCAAGGGCAAGGTTTCGGCAAAAGGGGAAAGCCTGTCTGAACTTCTTGCTGGCGCCGGTGTCAGCGAGATGTCGGGATTGCTGGCACAGGAATTTTCCGTGGCCGCAGAGGCCACGGCATCGGCGACAAGTGCCGATTTATCCGACCTGTCGGTCAATCTTGGCGCTATTGCTCTTGCCGGCGCGGCCAGCCTCGATCTTGATCCGATGCTGGCCATTAACGTCGACCTGACGGCGACGTCTATCGACCTTGACAAGTTGCTGGCAGCGGTCACGCATGTGTCGGCGCCGGCGGCGGCTGGCGGGGAGAGCACGGCCGCCGGCATGGTCGGCAACGCCCCCACGGCGGCTGCTGTCGATGGCGCACTATTCCCGCAGAACATAAACGTTGCCGTCAATCTGGCCGCAGAGTCCGTGTCCTATCGCGGTGGGTTGATCCGTCAGGCCCGGTTGAGCACCGAACTGGTCAATGGCGAAATCACCCTCAACCAGCTTTCGGCACAACTGCCCGGCAGCACCGACGTGGCGCTGTTCGGGTTTGTCGTACCTGAAAAGGGCCAGCCGCTTTTTGACGGGGGGCTGGAAGTCAGCATTGGCGATTTACACGGGGTGCTCGGGTGGCTCGACCTGCCGCCACTCCCGGTGCCGCCTGATCGCCTGCGTAAGATGACCCTTGCCAGCACCATACAGGCGACGCCAACCAGGATCGGCTTTAACAAAGTCGACATGCAGTTTGACAGTTCCCGATTGACCGGGACGGCGAGCGCCAGCCTGGGCACGAACACAAGCATCGACATGGATTTGAAGTTGGACAGAATCAATCTGGATGCTTACTTGCTGGGCCAGGCGGAGAAAAAGAAGGCGGCAGATTCCCCGGGCGCATCGGATGCGGATAACCCGCTTGCCGGAATTATGGGTGCCCAGAACGCCATCAAGGGGCTGGCGGTTAACCTCAAGGCGCAAATCAAGAAGCTGGTGTATGGGGGCAACTCGATCGCTAATATTCAGATTGATACCGACTTGGCCAATAATGCCTTGAACATAAATAATATCGCCATCGCCGATCTGGTCGGCTCGACCGTCAAGGCGAAGGGGCAGATCAACGGACTGGATGGTATTCCGGGTTTCAAGAATTTGCGCCTCGACGCCACGATCAAGGATCTGGCACGGGTGTTCCGTCTTGCCGGGGTTGAACCGCCAGCTAATGCCAAGGCAATGGGGTCGGTGAATATCGCCGGACAGATCGATGGTACGGCCCTGAAACCCAATATCGACATCAGGCTGTCGGGCGCCGGGGCTTCCATTGCCAGCACCGGTTCGCTGTCGTTCCTGCCGATCGGCAGTGGTTATGCCGGCACCTTGCAAGTCAAACACCCGAGCATGATCAAACTGATGGCGGCCCTTGGCGTGGCCTATCGTCCGGTCGGCAACCTGGGTGGGCTGACCTTAAACACATCGCTCCAAGCGGACACCAAGGGCATCGTCATGAAGGGGCTGTCAGGCAGTGTTGGCCCGCTTGCCATTTCCGGCGACGGTGCACTGGCTCTGGACGGTCCCCGACCACGAATTGTCGCCGATCTGCAAACCGGCGATCTGGCCATCGATGGGTTCCTGCCCGCCGCCCAAGGCGCGGCGCTGGCAAGTCCCGCCGGTCCCGTGCCGGCGGCTTTTACCGTGCCTCGCGTAGGGCAGCCTGATTTCCGCCGTCTCGTCGCCATGGCGACCGGCCATTGGCCAACCGATCCGATCGACCTGATGGCGTTAAAATCCGCCGACGCCGATATCCGCATCAAATCGAGCGCCATCATTTATGACAAGTACCGCATCGATAATGCCGACCTGATGGCGAAACTGGATGCCGGGGTGCTGACGGTTAAAAGTTTCCGAGGCACCCTGTTTGGCGGCACCCTGGATGCCAACGCTGTGGTGACGGCCTCGACACCGCCAAGCGTGCAAACTTCGGTTGCCGTTAAAGATGCCGATGTGGGGCGCGCCCTCGTTGCGGTCACTGGCGAGAAGCTGGCCAAGGGTATGGCGGCAATGACGGTAAAGCTGGGGGCGACAGGTTTTAGTGTTTCCGATATGATCGCCAATCTTGCCGGTAACGGTTCGGTGGCGCTCAGCAGCCTCGACGTAAAATCCGGTGCCAAGGGAACCGCCATGTCGGCCGCTCTCGGCCTGGTCGCCGGGCTCAATGATCTGGGCAGCGTGCTTTCGGGCAAGAAAAGCGGTGCCGGGCTGGCCGATATTTCTGGCAGCTTCACTATCGATAAGGGCATTGGCCGCAGCAGCGACCTGAAACTGACTTCTTCCATAGGCAATGGTCAGGCCAGCGGCGCCGTTGATTTGCCCCGGTGGCTGATCGATATCGGCGGCGACGTGCGCATGTCGCAGAATTTTCTTGGCCAGATCCTCGGTCAGGGATCGGCGGAACAGATATTGCCGTTCACCATCAAGGGTGTCCTCGATGCCCCCAACGTCAAGCTTGATACCAGCCGCCTGCAAAGCGCCGGGCTTCCTATTCCGGGGCTCGAAAATGTGCTGAAGAAAAAGGGTGTCGGCCAGCTCCTTGATCAGTTGCTGCCGGGTCTTGGCGGCGCCGCGACGACGACACCACAACCGGCCCCGAGCCAACCTTCCGGCGGCAGCGAGCCGCCGCCGCCGCCTTCTTCACAACAGCAACCGCAAAAGATAAAGCCGCAGGATCTGTTGAAGGGGCTGTTAAAAGGGCTCGGAAACTAGCCGATGACCCTATCGGCCGGAAACCGGATGGTGATGGTTGTGCCGACGCCGGACTGGCTTTCAATATCCAGCGTTCCGCCGTGCAACTCGACCAACGAAATTGTCAGGGGCAGGCCAAGGCCGGTCCCTTCGTTCTTGCGGTTAAGGCCACTGTCGACCTGACCGAACTTGTCGATGGCGCGCGCTATATCTTCCTTGCTCATGCCGATGCCCGTATCGGAAATGGCAATCATCAAACCGTCAGTTTTGGAAACACTGGCTTTGAGGTCTACCCGGCCGCCCCTTTTCGTAAATTTGACGGCGTTGGACAGAAGATTCAGCAAAATTTGTTTAATCCGGCGTTCGTCACCGGAAAGATGCGGCAATTCATTATCTGCTTCAAACGTGATGGAAATGCCGTCTTTCGAAGCGCGGGCAGTGACGAGTCGGCGCATTGCCTCGATTGTCCGTTTCAGGTCGATGGAGTCTTCATTCAGTTCCAGCTTGCCGGCCTCGATCGCCGATACATCCAGAATGTCGTTGATCAGCTCCAACAGGTGGGCGCTCGACGTATTGATGTCCATGGCATATTCAAGATATTTATCATGCCCCAGCGGACCATAGATCTGCCCCAGGAACATCTGTGAAAACCCGATTACCGCATTCAATGGCGTCCGCAGTTCGTGGCTCATGTTGGCCAACAATTCGGATTTGGCGCGGTTGGCGGTTTCGGCCTGTTCCCTGGCCTGTAAAACGCCTTTTTCAGAATTCTTGCGATCGCTAATGTCGTGCAGGATGCCGATAAATTTGGTCTGGCCCTTCAGGGGCATTCTCGACACATTAAGCTCCATGGGAAACAACGTGCCATTTTTGTGCCGCCCATACAGGTCGCGGACCTTGTTGATGATCCTGGATGCGTGCAGATCGGATTTATTGACATATTCGTCGTGGTGGAGGCGTTCTTCTTCGGGGAGCAGTATGGATACGTTGTTGCCGATCGCTTCTTCCGCTTTGTAGCCGAAAATCCTCTGCGCCGCCGGATTGAATGTTTCAATCACTCCCTTGTCGTCGATGGTGATCATGCCCTCGGCGGTGTTTTCAACCATACCCTCGGCGTATCCCTTGGTTTCGCTCAAGGCCACTTCCGTCAGTCGACGTTTTTCAATTTCCGAGCCCAATTCCCGGGTCTGCTCGTTGACCAGCCGTTCCAGTTCATCCCGGGAATGGCGAAGTTTATCCTGGACGGTTTTCAGGTCGGTAATGTCCAGCAGGATTCCCACATGGGCGACGGGGTTTCCGGCTTCGTCGTACTCGACCTCGCCATGCTCCTTAAGGCAACGGACGCGTCCTTCATCATCGATAACACGGTATTCCACATCGAAATCACTGGGGCCGATATCGGATGCGTTGTATACGGCGATCACCTTTTCCTTGTCGTCCGGGTGCACCGGGGCCAGCATATCTTCATACGATTCCGGAATACTGTCGCCATAGGCGTTGATGTCCTGATAGTTCGGGGACCAGTCGGTCATTTTTCCTTCGCTGAATGTCCAGCGCCAGAAAGCGAGCTTGGCCTGTTGGGCGGCGACCTGGTGTAATTTTTCTGATTTTCTGAGGGCCTCTTCCAGCTTTTTCGTTTTCGTCAGGTCATGACCGGAAAACAGCAGGTAGGTTTCGGTACCTGTGGCGAGCCGGGAAGCGGATATATCGCAATAGATGGGCGCACCTGTTTTGCTGAGCAGCGTCGCCTGGAAGTTTCTGATAAAACCTTCTTTTTCGAGCCTTGTAGCAAGTTCTTTCCGGTCTTCCAGGTCGGCCCAAATATTCATTTCCTCGACGTTTTTGCCGATCACCTCCTCGCGGGTATAGCCAAATGCTTGCAGCCACGCGTCATTGACATCCACATGACGGCCTTCCTTCAGGGTAGAGATCGCCATCAGGCTGATGCTGCTGTCGAAGCAGGCCCGGAAAAGTTCGGCAGCGTCGAAAGATTGCAGGTCGTCTTCGCTATCGGAAGGTGGGGGGGGGCCAGTCATATATAATTTTCTATTTTATAATTTTAATTATTCGTTGAGCGGCAATGATAGCGAGAAGATAGGAATTGTGTCAATTTATGACGGCTTGGCACTCTTAACCGTGGCGCAGGGATTGCAGCACGAACACCCGAATGGCGCTGGAAAGGTTGCCGCTGTCGCTGCCTGGTCGGGCGCTGTCAATTTCGGTAATCAGGGCGTTAACGGATGTGCCGCGGGCGCTGGCCATAGTCTTCAGGGTGTCCCAGAATGCGCCTTCCAGCGAAACGCTGGTCTGGTGACCGGCGATCAGGACCGAACGCTTTCGTATGCGGGCATCGTTGGTCATGGCGTCACCTCAATATATTGTCGTAAATCATCAGCCCGGCGAAGCCCAGCAGGATAATGCCAGAAATGCGAGACACGGCGCGGGTGACGGATGGCGTCGTCAACCAGCCGCGCACCTTCTCGGCGGCCCATGCCAGCGGTGCTTGCCACAGGGAATTGAGGATAATAAGGGTGGCGGCAAAGGTGATCAGCTGGGCCGATGTATTGTCGCGCTCAGGTTCGATAAAATTCGGAATCAGGGCCAGGAACAGCAGAATGACTTTGGGGTTGAGAAGATTGCACAGCGCCCCGTCACGCAGCGCCTTGGCCGCCGTCACCGAGGCGCCGCCGCCAAATTTCAACGCCCCGCCACCCCGGAATCCTTGCAGGCCAAGCCACCCCAGATAAAGCGCCCCCAATGTGGCCACCGCCTTGAACAATATTGGCGACGAGGCGATGATCAGGGAAATACCGGCAACGGCCAGGGTGGTGTGGATGACCAATCCCATTTGCACGCCTGCGACGGCGGCAAGGCCGACCCGGCGCCCTGAAGCAAGGGTGTAGCGAATGATCAATATCGTATCGGGCCCCGGCGAGATAACCAGCGCCGTGGCGGCGACAATAAAAGCACTTAAGGTGGCGATATCGACAGGCATCATCTTTATAGACTCATCGCGAAGGTGGCGAAGGCGGCGATGGCTTCATCCCAATTTTGCTGTTCGCTACGCCCGGATTTTTTGCGCGGCTTGAATCCGTGGTCGCCGTCTTCAAGCCATTTCAAGCGGATGGATCCGGATAATTTATAGCCGGCGACATCTTCGGGGTTGCCAAGGCTGTCGCGGGTGCCTTGCAGAAACAAAGCCGGTGTTTTCAAATCGAGAAGATGTTCGGTGCGCACCTTTTCAGGCCTGCCGGAAGGGTGGAACGGATAGCCCAGGCAGACCAGCCCTTTTACCGCCGCGTCATCGGCAACCATGCTGGCAATGCGCCCACCCATGGACTTGCCGCCAATGACCAGATTTTCCGGGCCCAGTTCATCAATAACCGCCGCCCATGTTTCAATCAGCACCGTGGCTGAATTGGGCGGGCGTTTTTTGCCCGTATTACGCCGTTCGGCCATGTAGGGAAATTCAAAGCGGGCGACCCGCAAGCCGTGTTTGCCAAGTCCTGACGCGAAGGCATCCATGAACGGCGTATCCATGGGCGCGCCTGCGCCGTGGGCCAGGGCGATGGTTAGCGGCGTGTCATGGGGGCCGTCGAAGATAAATTCCGGAGAGTGCATCTCGTGGCCCTTATTATTGCTTGGTGCATGGCTCTGTTTCAGGGAGCTGCTTGATATATGTCAAGAAAACACTATAGCCTGTATGGTTATCTAAGAAAAAATATACCATTGAGAGACCTGGATGACGGAAGAAATAGTTATAGATTCAGAGAAGAAGGCCCACCACGTTCTTCCGGGGGTTGCGGCTGCGTGTTTGGCTGTCCTGGTGCTGGGTTTCGACCTGAATATGCCGCTGGGGGTCGCCGGTGGCGTTCCGTATGCGGCCATGGTCATGATCGGGCTTTGGCTGCCGAGACGAGAGCATGTCATCTACCTGGCTTTGATCGGTACCATGCTGACGCTGGTCGGGTATTACTATTCCCCGCAGGGGGGGACCGTCTGGGTGGTATACACCAACCGGGTGCTGGCGATATTCGTGATCTGGGCGACTGCAATCCTTATCTATAGCTATTCCGGCGTTGTCGAGGACCGCCGCAAACTTGCCCGCGCCGTCGAGCAAAGCTCCATCGGCATCATCATCACAAACGTCAAGGGCACTATCGAATATGCCAACCGGAAGATTCTTGATACATCCGGATACGAACTGACCGAGGTGCTTGGGAATACGCCTCGTGTGTTCAAGTCCGGATATACATCGCCGGAAACCTATACGGATCTGTGGAAGACAATCTCTTCAGGCCATGAATGGCAGGGCGAGTTGGTAAACAAGAAAAAAAATGGCAACCTGTACTGGGAAGAAGTCCATATATCACCGATGTTCGCCAGAACCGGAAAGATCAGAAATTATGTTTCCTTCAAGGAGGACATAACCGAACGCAAGTGCAAAGAAGAAGAATTGGTTACCGCCCGCCAGCAGGCGGAAATAGCCAACGTGGCTAAATCTGCATTCCTTGCCAACATGAGCCACGAATTGCGGACACCGCTGAATGCGATCATCGGTTTTTCGGAATCCATGGCCTTGCAGATTATGGGACCGCTCGAAAATAAAAAATATTTAGATTATTCCCGTATCATCCACGAATCGGGTGCCCACTTACGCACCCTGATTAATGATATTCTTGATCTTGCCAAGGTCGAGGCAGGCAAGGAAGAACTGCACGAGGAAAACGTGATTATTAAAGGCCTGATTCTGGAAAGCGTATCGATGATTAACGGGCTAGCAACGAAAAACGGCATTGCTATCGAACGCCATAAGGTTCCAGACTTTAATCGCGTATATGCGGACAAACAAAAAATGAAACAGGTTTTATTGAACCTGCTGTCGAACGCGATCAAATTTACCCCGGCGGGCGGGACGGTTTCGGTGCGGACTTATCTGGCCGACGACGGCAGCGGCGTGATAACGGTGTCGGACACCGGAATCGGAATTTCAAAGCAGGATTTTGAAAAGGTTTTCACCAAGTTCGAACAAATTAAAAACGACATGACCGGTTCGTTAAAGGGAACCGGCCTGGGCCTGGCATTGAGCCGCCGTTTGATGGAAATGCATGGTGGAAAGCTGGAACTTGAAAGCGTTCCGGGATCCGGCACGACGGTCAGCATGATCATCCCGGAGGAGCGCATCTTGCCCCGAAAGGTCCCGACAGCTTCCCTGGCGGTCTAGTCAGCCGTTATGGATCGGGGCGAAGAACTCGGCGAAGAAGTCGTTGCCCTTGTCGTCGACAATAATAAAGGCCGGGAAGTTTTCAACCTCGACGCGCCAGATAGCCTCCATGCCGAGTTCGGCATATTCCAGGCACTCCAGTTTTTTAATGGTGTTCTCGGCCAGGTTGGCCGCCGCCCCGCCGACCGAGCCCAGATAGAAACCGCCGTGTTTCTTGCATGCCGCCGTCACGGCGGCCGAGCGATTGCCCTTGGCCAGCATGATCATGGAGCCACCGGCGGCCTGAAACTGGTCCACATAGGAATCCATGCGCCCCCCCGTGGTCGGTCCAAACGCACCGGACGCATAGCCTTTCGGGGTTTTTGCAGGCCCGGCGTAATACACCGGATGATCCTTGAAGTACTGGGGCAGGCCATGGCCGCCGTCGAGCCGTTCTTTGAGCTTGGCGTGGGCAATGTCGCGGGCCACGATCAGCGTCCCGGTCAGGCGCAGCCGGGTCTTGACCGGATGCTTGGATAATTCGCGCCGAATTTCGTCCATGGGCCGCGACAAATCGATATCGACCACATGGCCGGACAGGTCGTCGTCTTTTATTTCCGGCAGGTATCTGGCCGGGTCATGCTCAAGATCCTCGATGAAAATACCATCTTTCGTAATCTTGCCCAGGCACTGACGGTCCGCCGAACACGA
This sequence comes from Rhodospirillaceae bacterium, assembly GCA_013204045.1. Taxonomy (GTDB): domain Bacteria; phylum Pseudomonadota; class Alphaproteobacteria; order Rhodospirillales; family JABHCV01; genus JABMOQ01. Next base: position 38,837 of record JABMOQ010000146.1, read on the forward strand.
GACCCCGATGCCGACCGGGCACGAAGCCCCGTGGCGCGGCAGCCGGATAACGCGCACATCGTGGCAGAAATACTTGCCGCCGAACTGGGCGCCGATGCCCATATTCTGGGTCATCTTGTGCACGGCGGCCTCCAGTTCCCGGTCGCGGAAGGCCTGTCCGAATTCGTTGCCGTGGTCGGGCAGGGTATCCAGGTAGCGGGTGCTGGCCAGCTTGACGGTCTTTAAGTTGGCTTCCGCCGACGTGCCGCCGATGACAATGGCCAGATGATAGGGCGGGCAGGCGGCGGTGCCCAGGGTGCGAATTTTCTCGTCCAGAAATGCCATCAGGCTATGCGGATTGAGCAACGCCTTGGTCTGCTGAAACAGGAACGTCTTGTTGGCCGAACCGCCACCCTTGGCCATGAACAGGAATTTGTATTCATCGCCGTCGGTGGCATAAATGTCGATCTGGGCCGGAAGATTGTTGCCCGTATTGGTCTCGGTATACATATCCAGCGCCGCCATCTGGCTGTAGCGCAGGTTACGTTCGGTAAATGTTTTCAACACCCCTTCCGACAAGGCGGCTTCGTCATCGCCGCCGGTCCACACGGCTTGGCCCTTTTTGCCCATGATGATGGCGGTCCCGGTATCCTGGCACATGGGCAAGATTCCGGCCGCCGCGATGTTGGCATTTTTCAACAGGTCGAGGGCGACGAAGCGGTCGTTGTCCGAGGCCTCCGCGTCGTCCAGGATATTGCGCAGCTGCCCAAGATGGCCGGGGCGCAGCAGATGGGAAATGTCGGCCATGGCCTGGGCCGCCAGCAGGGTAAGGGCCTGGGGCGCGACTTTAAGGACGGCGGTGCCTTCGAAGTCGGCTTCCGATACATACTCCGTGCTCAGCAGACGCCACGGTGTGTCATCGCCAGTCAGGGGGAATATTTCGTGGTGGACATATTTACTCAAACGCCGTGCCTGAAATTATTTTTTGCGGAAAGCATCAAGGGTGATGACCTCGCCCATTTTTTCGTCATCTGCCGCCCCGTCATCGTCGCCGGGGGCAAGGTCTGTCTCAGCTATGTCTGTGTTATCGGTGACCGGGGCCGGCTGCGGGGCCGCACCGTTACTGGTTTTGTCAAAGTCGGTAACATCGGCAGACATTTTCAGTTGCAGGACGAAATTGACCGCCGGATCGGCAAAGGTGGTGACGGCGGCATACGGAATGACCAGTCGAGACGGGCGGCCGTTAAAGCTGAGGGTGACGGCAAAACCGTCTTCGTCGACAACCAGATCATGGAACTGGTGCTGCAGCACGATGGTCATTTCATCAGGATGCTCGGCCAGCAATGGGGCCGGAATATTGACGCCCTCAAATGTCGTCTGGAAAGTAATAAAAAAATGATGATCGCCCTTGAGTCCCTGTGCGTGGGTCTGTTCCAGGGCGCGGTGAATAACCTTGCGCAGGGCTTCTTCCACCCAGGTCTCGTAAGTAAATAAATCAGACTCCATCGAAGCGGGCTCCGGCCAGTTTCCGGCAAAATCGCCGGGACGAGTGGGGGGCTTCTGTTGCCAGGTGCCCCCCGAACCCCGTGGTTACTTAGCCGTTAGGCGGCAACCGCAAATGCTTCATTATCGTTAGCATTTGTAGTGTTTGGCCCGATAACGGTGGGTACCATGCCGGACGAAAGTTATGCCTTTACCACGTACGTCGATCCTGTTTCGCCCCCATTGCAAACCCTAAA
>JABMOQ010000027.1 GCA_013204045.1 Rhodospirillaceae bacterium
ACCTATTCGGCCGCCGTGTCTTTATATATTTCCGCCCCGCCTTCCAGAAATTCCCTGGATTTCTCGGCCATGCCCTTTTCCTGTTCGGAAAACTGTTCCTTGACCTCGTGGCTGATTTTCATGGCGCAGAATTTTGGCCCGCACATGGAACAAAAATGCGCCACCTTGTGGGCCTCTTTCGGCATGGTCTGGTCGTGGAAGTCCTTGGCGGTTTCCGGATCCAGGGCCAGATTGAACTGGTCCTGCCAGCGGAACTCGAACCGGGCCCGGCTCAGGGCGTCGTCCCGTTCCCGGGCCGCCGGATGGCCCTTGGCGATGTCGGCGGCGTGGGACGCGATCTTGTAGGTAACGACGCCGACCTTGACGTCATCCCGGTCGGGCAGGCCAAGGTGTTCCTTGGGCGTCACGTAGCACAGCATGGCGCAGCCGTACCAGCCGATTATGGCGGCCCCGATGCCCGATGTGATGTGATCGTAGCCCGGTGCGATATCGGTGGTCAGCGGCCCCAATGTGTAAAACGGTGCTTCGTCACATTCTTTCAGCTGTTTTTCCATGTTGACCTTGATCTTGTGCATGGGCACATGGCCGGGGCCTTCGATCATCACCTGGCAGTCGCGTTTCCAGGCGATTTTGCACAGCTCGCCCAGGGTTTCGAGTTCGGCGAACTGGGCCTCGTCGTTGCCGTCGGCGATGGAGCCGGGGCGCAAGCCGTCACCCAGCGAGAAGGCGACGTCATAGGCGCGCATGATTTCGCAGATTTCCTCGAAGTTGGTGTAGAGGAAGCTTTCTTCGTGGTGGGCCAGACACCACTTGGCCATCACCGAGCCACCGCGAGAGACGATGCCGGTGACCCGGTTCGCCGTCATCGGCACATAGGCGAGCCGCACCCCGGCATGGATGGTGAAATAATCGACGCCCTGTTCGGCCTGCTCGATCAATGTGTCCCGGTAAATTTCCCAGGTCAGCTCTTCCGGGCGTCCCTCGACCTTTTCCAGCGCCTGATACATGGGCACGGTGCCGATGGGCACCGGTGAATTGCGGATGATCCATTCGCGGATGTTGTGGATGTTGCGGCCTGTTGAAAGGTCCATGACGTTATCGGCACCCCACCGGGTCGCCCACACCATTTTGTCGACTTCCTCGGCCATGGATGAGGTCACCGCCGAATTGCCGATGTTGGCGTTGATCTTGACCAAAAAATTACGGCCGATGATCTGTGGCTCGGATTCCGGGTGGTTGATGTTGGCAGGGATAATGGCGCGGCCACGGGCGACTTCATCGCGGACGAATTCGGGCGTGATCAGGTCGGGGATTTCGGCGCCGAAGCTTTCGCCATCGCGTAAGGAGTCGCTGGCCTTCTCGCAGCCCAGATTTTCGCGGATGGCGATGAATTCCATTTCCGGGGTGATGATGCCCTGCCGGGCATAGGCAATTTGGGTGACCGCTTTCCCGGCCTTGGCGCGCAGGGGTTTTTGCTTGTTGGGGAATTCGCCAACCAGATCCTTGCCGGTGGCGCCGCCGTTGTCTTCGGGCTTAACGTCGCGGCCACTGTATTCCTCGACGTCGCCGCGGGCCTTGATCCAGGCCTCCCGGATGCGCGGCAGGCCGGCGTTGATATCAATATGGGCGTTCGGGTCGGTATAGGGACCAGAGGTGTCATAAACGCGGACCGGTGGCTCGTTCGCCGTTTCGTGCAGGTCGATCTCGCGGACCGGGACTCTTATGTCTGGATACTGGAAGCCAGACAAATAAACCTTGCGCGAAGCCGGCAGCGGCCCGGTGGTGACTTTAATAATGGGGGACTTGGCGTCCATAACGGTCTCCTGCAATAGCGGGACCCGGAATAGGTATGGACGGCGGGCGTTTGTGCCCGAATGTCCCATTTCCTACGCCGGAATAACCCGGATCAGGTTCAAAGGGTTTAATTCTCAGCCTCGATACGGGGCTCCCCTGGGAACCCTGTAAATGTCGTGCCCATGGGCGGATGAGTCAAGGGGGGGGAGTCAGGAATGGCTGCCTTCGGACCAGCCCCGGATCACCGCGAGGGCGATTTCCGGATGCTTGTCGATCAGCGCTATCACCTGTTTCCTGAGGGATTCCCGAATGTTGCGATCAATCCGATCGACATCGATGGGCGATTCCGGCGTCCGTTCGGCTGATGGCGGTGGCGGCGAGGATCGGGCCATGGCCCGTTACCCCGCCGACTTGAAATCGGTGACCACATTATAATCCGGGGTGCAAACCATGTTGCGGCCGCCGCGCTTGGCCTTGTAAAGGGCCTGGTCGGCGGCATTCAGGAACATTTCCGGGCCATCGGCGGGAATGGCGGGCAGCGCCGTTACCCCGATGCTGAGGGTAATCGGCAAACCGCCGAAATAGCTTGCCTCCACATGGGCACGCAGGCGCTCGGCGGTTTCTTTGGTCGCCTCAATCCCGGTTGCGGGCAGGATAAAGGCGAATTCCTCGCCGCCATATCGGCAGGTGAAATCAACATCGCGAAAATGCACCCGGAACATTTCGCCCAGATCGCGCAGCACATGGTCGCCCTGGTTATGGCCGTACTTGTCGTTCAACTTTTTGAAGAAATCGATGTCGGCGAGCATTAACCCCAGGGGCTGGGAATAACGTTCGGCGCGATCCATTTCGGATTTCAGGGTCTCGTCGATGAAGCGGCGATTGCCGAGGCCGGTCAGCGCGTCTGTCTTGGCAATTTCGTTGAGGAACAATTCGTGTTTTTTGCGCGCCCGGATATCGACGGCGACACCCGAAACCCCCATCAGGGAACCGTTGGTGCCATCGGATAGTTGGGCCATGATGTCGAACCAGTAATAATTCCCACTGTCCGTCTGCACCCGAATATCGGCACGGAAATCGTTGCGCCCGTCATCGATGCAATCGCGAATGACCTGAAAAAGCATTTTCCTGTCTTCCGGATGGATCATCCTGACCAGCGACAACAGGCCGCGGACATCGACAGATTGCTTGTTATCGAGGGTGCGCAGAAGGGCATTTGAAAGCCGGGATTGTTTTTTATCCAGATCCACTTCCCAGGCGCCGCTGCCGGTGATTTCCTGAATAACATCGAAGCGCTTCTGGCTGGCCGTCAATTCGTTTTGAAGTATGGCGTTGGCGACCAGGAAGCTTGCCGTGCGCAACAGGTCGACCTCGCTGGCGGCCCAGTCGTGGGTGCGTTCGCAATCATCGAACCCAAGGGTTCCCCACCATGTTCCGTTGACCATGATGGGGAAGGTCAGAATCGATCGCACCAGCTGGCTTTTCAGATATTCATGCAGAAAGCCCGGCGGAATATCGGCGACAATCATTTTTTGCCATTGACCCATGGAACGCCCCTGGATAACGCCCCTGTAGCAGGGCGCAGACAGCGGCATGCGGAACATATGGAATCTTTGCAGCCCCAGTTGCACAAAACGCGGCGCCGACGCCCATTCGAAGACATAGTCCTGGACGATATGGTCTTCGGTCATTTCAATGGTCTGGAATATCCATGCCCGGGAGGTGCCGGTGACCTGGCCGATTTCTTCCAACAGGTGCTGGATGCCGGCGCGCCAATCAGTATTTGCGGCCATCGCTTCGGCCGCCCGGCTAATCGCCGACATCAACTTTTCGTTGTAACGCTCAATGGCCATAGCGTTCGATGCAACCTACTGCCTGGAATAGGCATAAAGAGTGACATTTTTTTACGGGAAATTCAAAGATTGCAGCTTAAAAGAATGAAATTTACTGGCAAGACTGTTACCTATAATAAAACAGCCGGATTTTAAGGCTGCTGTCATAAATATAAGGTTGAATAAGT
>JABMOQ010000028.1 GCA_013204045.1 Rhodospirillaceae bacterium
CCCCCCCCCCGCCATCCGCAGGAAGCCTGATTACAAGGCTTTTTGGGAGTTCTGGACGGGGCGTCGCCGCCATGTCATTGTTGCCGGGATTCGGCATTTAAGCAGGCATGAAGACAGATACAAGCGTATGGATGGAACAGACTGCGTCGTCCGATTCGAAAATGTCGGCCTGCGATATGGCCTGGGGCCGGAGGTTCTACAGGACATATCGTACTCGCTGGCCCCGGGATCGTTTCACTTTCTTGTCGGCGCCAGTGGCGCTGGCAAGTCGTCTCTGCTGAGACTCATGTACCTTGCGCTGAAGCCAACGCGAGGCCTGATCTCGTTGTTCGGGCGCGATATCGCGACGACGACTCGCGATGACTTGCCGGCACTGCGTCGCCGGGTTGGCGTTGTTTTCCAGGAATTCAGGATGCTTCGTCACTTGTCGGCTTTTGATAATGTGGCCCTGCCCCTCAGGGTTGCCAGGACGCGCGAGTCGGAAATCCAGAAAAACGTCAAGGAACTGCTCGAATGGGTCGGCCTGAAGGACCACATGAAGGCGCGCCCGCCAACCATGTCGGGGGGCCAGCAACAACGCCTGGCCATTGCCCGTGCCGTGATCGCCCGGCCCCGACTGCTGCTCGCTGATGAGCCGACCGGAAACGTCGATGATCGCATGGCCATGCGGCTGATGCATTTGTTCGACGAGTTGAACAAGCTGGGCACAACGGTGGTTATCGCCACCCACAACGAAACTCTGGTCGATCGCCTCGGCCACCCTCGCCTGCGGCTTGATGGGGGGCATTTGCATGTCCACCCCGGCGATGGACGGACGGACGCGGCCTGATGTTTACCAGGCGATCCGACCTGCAACTTGAAAAGGATACCCTTGGGCGTTTTCTGCCGTGGCTGATTTCCTTCATGGTTTTTCTGTCGGTGTTGGCGCTGGCAGGCATGCTGGTGCTTGGCGATCTGGCCGGACGGTGGGACCGGGGCATGAGTGCGACCATGACGGTGCAAATTTCGCCGACAACCCATGGCGATACGGAACAGTCCCTCCAGGCAGCCAAAAAGAAAGATGACAAAAGCCGCCGCGCCGCCGTGACGGTGTTGAAAACAACGTCTGGAATCGCGACAGCCGAGCCGATGGGTGAAGAGAAATTGCTGGCGTTGCTTGAGCCGTGGCTTGGCGGCGGTATTGCGGCGGGGGACTTGCCGCTGCCCTACCTGATCGACGTTGAAATTGAACCGGGGGCGGCCATTGATATGGCCACCTTGGAAAACCGTCTGCAGGCGGTGGCCCCCGGAGCCCAGATTGACGATCACGGAATCTGGCTCAAGCACCTGATCCGGCTGATTCGTTCGGCCGAGGTACTGGCGCTTGCGGTGCTTGTATTCATTGGGTTGGCGACCATCGGCACGGTCATATTCACGACCCGTACCGGGTTGGCCATTCATCAAGATGCGATCGAGGTGCTGCACCTGATCGGCGCTCAGGATTCCTATATCGCCCGACAGTTTGCAAGCCGCGCCTTGATGCTTGGGCTGAAAGGCGGCGCCCTCGGGTTGGGGCTGGCGTTGCCGACCCTATGGGGCATTGGCTATCTGGCGCATTCCATGCAGGGCGGCCTGCTGCCCGACCTGTCGTTGCAGGTACAGCACTGGGCGGCTCTGGTGATGCTGCCGGTCGTCGTCGCCCTGATCGCGTTTGTGACGGCACGGCGCACGGTAATGAAGACACTGGCGGCCATGTTATGAAAACCTTTGGCCCCCGCCGCAGCGATAGTCAATTTATCAAGCGTCTGGTTGCTGGCATTTTCGTGGCCGTCGCCGTCTGGGCCGCGGGATTGATCGGGTTTGCCGGCGGCCTTGCGGACAAGCCTGCCGATGAGTCCCGCAAAACCGATGCCATCGTCGTGTTGACCGGAGGCAGTGGCCGCCTTGACGAGGGCTTGCGTCTGTTGTCGGAAGGCAAGGCCGAAAGAATGTTCGTTTCGGGCGTTTATCGGGGCATGGATGTCAGGATGCTGCTGCAAATAATGAAGCGCGATCCAAGCGGATTGGAAAACCTGATTGGAATTGGTAACGCAACCAATACAACGGGCAATGCTGCCGAGACGGCCGAATGGTTAACCAACATGAATTATACGTCGATCAGACTGGTCACGGCTGGCTATCACATGCCACGCAGCCTGCTGGAATTCCGTCACACCATGCCGGGCGTACAAATACTGGCGCACCCGGTTTTCCCCGAGCACGTGAAAGTAGAACGTTGGTGGGCATGGCCCGGGACGATGGTTTTGGTGGCCGGTGAATACAACAAATACCTTCTGGCGAAACTCCGCCATTTCACGGAGCGGCTGCTGGGGCGGGGGCCGTCCATATGATTTTTCTGCGGTCAGCTGTTTTCAACATCCTGTTTTTCGCCTACGGGGCATTCTTTTCCATCATCCTGCTGCCGGGGCTGGTTCTTTCGCGCCGTTTCATCGCCCGGGGATTTGCCACCTGGATAGACCTTCTGATGGCCACCATGAAAGTCGTGGTGGGTATTGAATACGAGGTGCGCGGCAAGGAAAACTTGCCGTTGGGGGCGGCGGTTATCGCATCAAAACACCAATCGGCATGGGAAACCGGAATCTATTTCTCCATCTGCCCCGATGCCGTCTACGTGCTTAAAAAAGAATTACAGATGATCCCCATATACGGCTGGCTGCTGAAAAAATCGGGCATGATCCCCATCGACCGGGACGGTGGCGGCGCGGCGTTGAAACAGATGATCCGCGATTGCCATCACGCCCTCGGCCAAGATCTGCAGGTGGTGATTTTTCCGGAGGGCACACGCGCCCCGGTCGATGGGGCCAATCCCTATCATCCGGGCATCGCCGCCGTTTATAAACAGATCGATGCCCCGGTGGTCCCGGTGGCACTTAATTCCGGGGTCTTCTGGCCGCGGCGGCAGTTCCTGAAGAAGCCGGGCCGGATCGTCATAGAATTTCTGGATCCCATGCCCCAGGGGCTTGATCGCAAGGCCTTCATGGCCGAACTGGAAAGCCGCATCGAAACGGCGACCCAGCGGCTGGTCGCCGAGGCGCGGCAAAGTCCGTCATAACCGGGAATGCATGGCTGGCGGCCTGTGGATAAATATGTGGATATGTGCAATCTCCGGCCCTGTGGATTTTGTGTATAACTTGAAGGACTTGGCCTTTGGCAAGGCCTTGTGAGGGACCGTTAGCGGGACAATCCTGTGGAAACATAACAGGAACAAATCCTTGACCGGCCCCGAGCCCGGCCCTAGATTTAGAAGCGTGTATCTCGGTGAACCCTTGGGGTCACGAGGGGTCACGAAATGTTCCATTTTAATTCTGGGCCTACCCCCTTACGGGCATGCCCCTAGGGCTTCGGCATCAACGGAAAGGCGCGAATGGCGCAAGTAACCTCGATATCACAGCAAATCTGGGACATGAAATACCGGCTCAAGGGCGCCGATGGCCGTCCTGTGGACAAAACCATCACCGATACCCAAATTCGCATCGCCCGCGCCTTGGCCGAACCGGAAGCCGACACGGAAACCTGGACCCGGCGTTTCGCCGAGGCCATGGATGATTTCAAGTTTCTGCCGGCCGGCCGCATCGTATCGGGGGCCGGGGCGCAGCGCCGGGTCACCCTGTTCAATTGTTTCGTCATGGGCGATGTTCCCGATGACATATCCGGCATTTTCGAAAGCCTTAAAGAAGCGGCCCTGACCATGCAGCAGGGCGGGGGCATCGGTTACGATTTTTCCACCCTGCGCCCCAAGGGGGCGGTGGTCAAAAGTGTCGGCGCGGAATCTTCCGGCCCGCTGCCGTTCATGGATGTCTGGGACGCCATGTGCCGCACCATCATGAGCGCCGGTTCCCGGCGTGGCGCCATGATGGCGGTGATGCGTTGCGACCATCCGGATATCGAAGATTTCATCGACGCCAAGCGCGCCCCGGGACGCTTGCGCATGTTCAATCTGTCGGTGCTGATAACCGACGATTTCATGCGCGCCGTCAAGGAAGACGCTTCGTGGGAGTTGTCGTTCGACGGCGAAGTCTACAAAAGTATCGCGGCGCGCGAGTTGTGGAACAAAATCATGCGCGCCACCTATGCCTTCGCCGAGCCCGGCGTTATTTTTATCGACCGCATCAATCGCCTCAACCCGCTCAATTACTGCGAAACCATCCACGCCACCAACCCGTGTGGCGAACAGCCGCTGCCGCCCTATGGGGCCTGCCTGCTGGGATCCGTCAATCTGGCGCGGTTGGTGACCGAGCCGTTCACCGATGCCGCCACCATGGACATGGACGGCCTCATCAAACTGGTGACCACGGCGGTCCGGATGATGGACAACGTCATCGATGTCTCCAACTTCCCCTTGCCCGAACAGGAGCACGAGGCCAAAGCCAAGCGCCGTATCGGCCTTGGCATTACCGGGTTGGCCGATGCGCTGATCATGTGCGGGGCCCGTTACGGCGGATCGGACGCGGTCGCCTTGACCCGGACCTGGATGAAAGCAATACAGCGCGCCGCCTATCTGGCATCGACGGCGCTGGCCACCGAGAAAGGCAGCTTCCCGCTGTTCGACAAAGAAAAATATTTGGCCACGCAAGCCATTCGGGGTCTTGATGAGGATGTCCGTCAGGCCATCGCCGATCGCGGAATCCGCAACGCGCTGCTGACGTCCGTCGCCCCCACCGGCACCATTTCACTGTTCGCCGACAACGTTTCGTCGGGCCTGGAGCCGGTGTTCAGCTTTAAGTACAACCGCCACATCCTGATGCCCGACGGCAGCCGCCGCGAGGAAGAAGTCAGCGACTACGCCTATCGCCAGTTCAAGCTGTTGCGCGGCGACCAGACGGCGCTGCCCAAGGCCTTCGTCGACGCCCAATCCTTAAGCCCCAACGATCATCTGGTCATGCAGGCGGCGGTGCAGGAATTCATCGACAGCTCCATTTCAAAAACCATCAACTGCCCGGAAAGCATTTCCTTTGACGATTTCAAGGAAATCTACATGCAGGCCTTCGATCTCGGCTGCAAGGGCTGCACCACCTATCGCCCCAACGACGTCACCGGCTCGGTGCTGGAACTGAAAAAGGAAGGCGACGAGCCCGAACTGCCCCTGGAAAAACCGTTGCAGACGATTACCCCGGAAGACCTCGGCGACGCCGGACCGGTGACCCGCCTGTTCCAGCCCCTCGACCGGCCCGATGAACTGCCCGGCGCCACCTATAAAGTGCGCTGGCCGGAAAGTGATCACGCCATCTACATCACCATGAGCGACATCATCGACGATAACGGTCGCACCCGCCCGTTCGAAATTTTCATCAACTCCAAGAACATGGAGCATTACGCCTGGACGGTGGCCCTGACCCGCATGATCTCGGCGGTGTTCCGGCGCGGCGGCGACGTTTCCTTCGTGGTCGAGGAATTGAAGGCGGTGTTCGATCCGCGCGGCGGCCACTGGATGGGCGGCCGCTATGTGCCATCGTTGCTGGCGGCCATCGGCGATGTCATCGAACGCCACATGTTCGCCATCGGGTTCCTGAAAAAATCCGACGATTTAAGTGACGGCGGCCACCAGACCCAGGTGCAGGTAATGGCGGCCGGCGGCGGACGCGCCGATGATGGCGGCAACGGCGGTGGAAAAAACGCCAGCGCCAGTCGCCTGCGCCAGTGTCCGAAATGCGGCCAACCGAGCCTTTTGCGCCAGGAAGGCTGCGACAGTTGCATGTCGTGCGATTATTCCAAGTGCGGGTGAGGGG
>JABMOQ010000147.1 GCA_013204045.1 Rhodospirillaceae bacterium
ATAATCGAGCCTGAGCGCCGCCTCCGCCCCCGACGGGAACACATCGACGATGCCGCCCCGCAGGGCAAACTCGCCGGCCTCCATCACCGTTTCCGTGCGTCCATAGCCATGGGCGACCAGAAAGGCGACAAGCTCGTCCGGGCCCGGCGCCGTGCCCGGTGCCAGGTCCAGGGTGGCACCGTCGAAGGCATCGCGGGGCGATACTTTTTGCAACAGGGCCGAGACCGTGGTCAGTATGGCGCGGGGGCCGTCGGCGGGCTGTAATAGACGGGTCAGGGTATCGATTCGGCGGCCGACGATGGCACCGTTCGGCGAGACCCGGTCATAGGGCAGGCAATCCCAGGCCGGAAACTCCAGCCGTTCCATTTTGGGTGCGAAAAAGGCCAACGCCTCCGACATCTCGGCCAGATGTACGTCGTCGCGGGCGACGAACACCGCCGCGCCCCGGTTTTCGGCAAAATCGGCCAGCAGTTGCGCGTCATAGCCGCCGGGCGCGCCAGCCAGATCGACGGCACCGGGGCCGGTCAGAATATCGGAAATTTTTATCACGTCAGCCGGTCTTGTTGAATTTCTTGATGTGTTGCATGAGGGGACCGTCGAAGGCGCCTGGAACCGGTGCCTTTCCGGTCACCCATTTCAGCACATCGATATCGCTTTGTTCCATTAATACCTCGAAGGCGTCCAGTTCCGCGTCATTCAGCTCACCGATACAGGCGCTTGCGAAGCCACCAAGCAGGATATCGTTTTCCTTCATACCGCAATGGGAGCTGCGAAACAGGATACGCTTGCGTCTGTTGTCTATCATGGGCCTAGGATATAATCGCTTCCTCTGCCGTTGTCAGCCAAAGAACAGGAAACCATGCGTCCCCAAGTCCTTTACACAGCGTTCGAGCCGGTTACCGGGCTGAAAGGCGTCGGCCCGCGCCTCGCCAGTGGCATCGAAACCCTGGCCGGGCCGCGCATTGTCGACCTGTTCTGGCACCTTCCGACGGGCCTGATTGACCGCCGTTATGCGCCAAAAATCGCCGCTGCCGAGGCCGGCCGCATCGCCACCATCACCCTGCAGGTCGACCGCCACATCAAACCCGCCAACAAACGCCTGCCCTACAAGATCCTCTGTTCCGATGATAGCGGCAAGCTGGTGCTGGTGTTCTTCCACGCCCACGAAGACTATCTGAAGAAAACCCTACCGGAAGGCGAGATGCGGGTGGTCAGTGGCAGGGTCGAGACCTTTGCCAAGGAAATCCAGATCACCCACCCGGACCACATCGGCACCCTGGCCGAGATCGACAAACTGATGTCGGTCGAGCCGGTCTATCCGCTGACCGCCGGGGTGTCCCTAAAGGTTCTCGGCAAGGCCATGACGGGTGCCTTGGGCCATGTGCCGGAACTGGCCGAATGGCAGGACCCCGAGTTCCTGAAGGCCAACAAATGGCAGCCCTGGCGTGACTGTTTGCTGGCGACCCACAGCCCCCAGAGCCTGAGCGATCTGGAGCCCACATCAAAAGCCCGCCTGCGCCTCGCCTATGACGAATTGCTGGCCAACCAGCTCGCCCTGTCGCTGATGCGCCTGCATATGCACAAGCGCGCCGGGCGCGGCATCAAGGGCGACGGCTCCTTATCTAAACGTGTTCTGGAAGTCATACCGTTCGAGCTGACCGGCTCGCAGCAAACATCGCTGGCCGAAATCACCGACGACATGGCCAGCGACACCCGCATGCTGCGGCTGTTGCAGGGCGACGTCGGCAGCGGCAAAACGGTGGTCGCCGTGCTGGCCATGCTGGCCGCCGTCGAGGCCGGAACGCAGGCCGTGCTGATGGCACCGACGGAAATTCTCGCCCGTCAGCACCTGAAGACCATCACCCCGCTGGCCGAAGCGGCGGGTATCGAGGTCGTCCTGCTTACCGGCCGGGACAAAGGTAAAAAGCGCGACGCCATCCTGGAAGGCCTTAAAAGCGGCGACACCCATCTGGCCATCGGCACCCATGCCCTGTTTCAGGACGATGTTGAATTTGCCGACTTAGGGTTGGCGGTGATCGACGAACAGCACCGCTTCGGTGTCCATCAACGGTTAACCCTGGCGGCCAAGGGACAGGGCATCAACGTGCTGGTGATGACGGCGACACCGATCCCGCGCACGTTAATGCTCACCGCCTATGGCGACATGGATGTGTCGCGCCTGATGGACAAACCGGCCGGACGCCAGCCGATCGAGACGACGACTGTCGACCTGAAGCGCCTCGGCGATGTGGTCGGGGCGGTCAAGCGGCGCATTGCCGATGGGGGGCGCGCATACTGGGTGTGTCCGCTGATCGAGGAATCCGAAGTGCTCGACGTGGCCGCCGCCGAAGATCGCCACCGGGCCCTTGAACAAGTTTTCGGGGACCGGGTCGGCCTGGTGCATGGTCGCATGAAGGGGCTGGCGAAAGACAAAGTCATGGCGGCTTTCGCTGGTGGCGACATCGATGTGCTGGTGGCGACAACGGTCATCGAAGTCGGTGTCGACGTGCCCGAGGCTACCGTCATGGTCATCGAACACGCCGAACGTTTCGGGCTGGCACAGTTGCACCAGTTGCGTGGCCGCATCGGTCGGGGTTCGGATAAATCGAACTGCCTGCTGCTATTTCAGGAACCGTTGACCAAAACCGCAAAAGATCGCTTGGCAACCATGCGCGACACCGACGATGGCTTCGTCATCGCCGAAAAGGATTTGCAACTGCGCGGCGCCGGTGAACTGCTCGGTACCCGGCAAAGCGGCCTGCCGGAATTCCGCGTCGCCGACCTGGAAGCCCACGCCGGACTGCTGGCCGCCGCCCGCGACGATGCGCAGTTGATTTTAAACAAGGACAAGGATCTGGAAACCCCGCGCGGCAAAGCATTGCGTACGTTGCTCTACCTGTTCGAACGCGACGCGGCGGTCCGGTATTTGCGGTCGGGTTAGTATCGGACTCAACACGTTTTAATAGTTTAGTATCGCTAATAAAATCATTTTGCAATTTGTAGAATTTGGTTGTTCTCAATATGTAAAGTCCCCACTTAATAAAAATGTTCCCGGCAATTTTGGCTGGGCCTAGGTGATTTATTTAATTACTTTCCAGGGGCTTACTGCGAATGAATATACGAGGGGCTGAGCATATTTCCGATTCCCCAACCCCATGGCCGCTTATCGCGCTGGCCGTGACCATCGGTTGTGCGACCCTTGTATTCGACCTGATGATGCCACTGGGCGTGGCAGGCGGCCTTCCTTACGTACTGCTTGTCGTCCTTGGATTCTGGTTTCCCAAACATAAAGCCATCTTGTTATTAGCCCTGGCAGGGGCATCGCTCACCATAATTGGCTATGGGCTGTCGCCCCCCGGTGCAGAAAAATGGATCGTGC
>JABMOQ010000148.1 GCA_013204045.1 Rhodospirillaceae bacterium
AGCTCGTAGCCGAGCTTGCGCACCTCGTCCTTGAACAGCTCGCGCAGGGGCTCCACCAGTTGCATGTTCATGCGTTCGGGCAGGCCGCCGACATTGTGATGGGATTTAATGGTGACGCTTGGGCCGCCGGTGAACGATACGGATTCGATGACATCCGGATAGAGCGTGCCTTGGGCCAGAAAATCCGCGCCGCCGATTTTTTTGGCTTCTTCCTCGAACACATCGATGAAGGTGGCGCCGATGAGCTTGCGTTTGGTTTCCGGGTCGGCGATGCCGATCAGTTTGCCGATGAACAATTCCGATGCGTCCCGGTGGACCAGCGGAATGTTGTAATGGTCGCGGAACAGGGTCACCACTTCTTCGGATTCACCTTTGCGCATGAAACCTGTATCGACGAACACACATTGCAGTTGGTCACCGATGGCTTCATGCAGCAGCACCGCGACCACCGATGAATCGACGCCGCCGGACAGCCCGCATATGACGCGGCCGGTGCCGACCTGTTTGCGGACCTTGGCGATTTCCTGCTCTTTGAATCCGGCCATGGTCCAGTCGCCGGCGCAGCCGCAGACCCGGTGGGTAAAGTTTTCCAGCAATTTGGCGCCGTGGGGCGTGTGCACCACTTCCGGGTGGAACATCAGGCCGTAAAAATGTCGTTCATCATCGGCGATGGCGGCAAAGGGGGCGCCATCGGATGTGGCGACGGTGCGAAAGCCGGGCGGCGGGGCATCGATGCGGTCGCCGTGGCTCATCCACACCTGTTCCTTGGTGCCGGTCTGCCAGACCCCGTGGAACAGGTCGCAGTCTTCGCCCACATCGACGAAGGCGCGGCCGAATTCACGGGTGTCGGACGACACCACCTGACCGCCCAGAGCCTCGGCCATGGCCATCTGGCCGTAACAGATGCCGAGCACGGGCAGGCCCAAATCGAACAGGCCATCCGGCACCCGCGGGGTATCGATGCCGGTGATCGAGGCCGGGCCGCCGGACAGGATGATGCCTTTTGGCGCAAATTCCCGGATCGAGGCGACGGTGACCGCGTTAAACGGGTGAACTTCCGAATAAACCCCGGATTCCCGCACCCGGCGGGCGATCAACTGGGTCACTTGCGAGCCAAAATCGATGATCAGGATGCGGTCGGACATGGTTTAAAACAGGGCCTACAATCTTCCGTGCAATAGATGCGCGGAACATAGCGCACGGGCGCACGCACGGACAGTCAAAATTTCTGATAAAATTGGCCCAACCTATCGGCAATGCTTGACCGGGGCGGCTGCTGAGGTGAGGTTCAAGCCATGACGGGTGATTATTACGATTATGGGGTGGTGCTGCTGGTGGTTGGTGTGGCCAGCTATATTCAGGCGGTGGTCGGTTTCGCTTTTGGCATGATTGTCATGGGGGGCATTTCCGGCCTGGGCGTACTTTCCATTGCCGAGACGGCCATCATGGTGGCGCTGCTGGCCATTCCCAATACGGCGTTGGCGCTGCGTAAAAGCCACGCCAATGTGCGTTGGAAGGAAGCTGCGGTATCGCTTTCCTTCTCGCTACCGTTCCTGGCCGTCGGGCTTTATCTGCTGGGTTTGTTGAGTGCTACCAATATCACGACCCTGAGAATGCTATTGGCACTCGTCATTATCGTCAGCGCGACACTGGTGCTAAGGCCGCCAAGGTCCGGGGCCGTCGCCTCGCCGTTGTCGGCCTATGCCGTTACTGGCGTGTTATCGGGATTGATGGGCGGCATGTTTGCCATCGCCGCCCCACCGGTAGTATTTCAGTTCTACCGCCAGCCTTTTCCTTTGCCGGTCGTTCGCGACAGCCTGCTGGCGCTGTTCATGGTCGGCGCCACATTGAGGACGACGCTGGTCACTATCAACGGAGATCTCGGTCCCGACCTGCTGACGGTATCGGCCATAGCGCTTCCCGTGGTCGTCCTGTTCACGGATCTGGGTCGGCGTTATCCGCCCAAGGTGTCGGAGCAAGTCATGCGCCGATTTGTTTTCGCGTTGCTGGTGCTGTCAGCCGTCATCGTGGTGGTCTAACAGGGGACCTATTCGGCCGCCGTGTCTTTATATATTTCCGCCCCGCCTTCCAGAAATTCCCTGGATTTCTCGGCCATGCCCTTTTCCTGTTCGGAAAACTGTTCCTTGACCTCGTGGCTGATTTTCATGGCGCAGAATTTTGGCCCG
>JABMOQ010000149.1 GCA_013204045.1 Rhodospirillaceae bacterium
CAAGAAAATTCACAACTAGCATCGAGAAAAGAGTTCTTCAACAGCCTCGGCTAAAAGCTGACGTTCCAGCAACTACCCCAATATGTCTGCTTTTCCACGCCTAGCGGACATGGGACTTTTCCATTGAACCGATATTTACGGGTCACTTCGCTTCTGACAGGCTATAACTTTGAGTATCCTAGGCGAATGGTGAGGAGATACGTGGATGGCCGAACGTAGCGTAACCCGGGTTCTGCATTCCCAGATCACATCTGATGGCGCAGGCGTGACCCTCAGGCGGTCTATCGGGACGCAGATGTTATCGGAGTTGGACCCCTTTCTGCTTCTGGATAATTTTGGCACCGACAATCCGGACGATTACATTGCCGGGTTCCCGGACCATCCCCACCGGGGGTTTGAGACCGTCACCTATATGATAAAGGGGCTGATGCGCCACCGGGATAACACGGGCGCGGAGGGATTGCTGAGGCCCGGCGGCGTTCAGTGGATGACCGCCGGGCGCGGGATTATTCATTCGGAGATGCCGGAGCAGACCGAAGGTGAGATGAGCGGCTTCCAGCTATGGGTTAATCTTCCCGCATCAAGGAAAATGTGCGATCCGCGTTATCAGGATATCGACCCTGAAAATGTTCCCGTGGTAAGGCTGGATAATTCCACCGAGATCCGGGTCATCGCGGGCTCTGTAGATGGTATCGAAGGGCCGATCAACGGTATAGATATCGAACCGCTCTACCTGGATATTTCTCTGGCGGCGGGCGGCAAATACCAACATTCTATCCCAACCGGACACACCGCCTTTATCTACGTGTTCGATGGCAGCATAGAGATTGATGGCAAGTCCATCGATAGCGATAGTCTGGCGGTCCTTGGCGATGGAGACGAAGTTTCCATGCAAAGCGCCAAAGGGGGGCGATTAATTCTTGTGGCCGGGCGGCCATTTGGCGAGCCCATCGCTCGCTACGGGCCATTTGTTATGAATACCCAGGATGAAATCCGCCAAGCCATTGAAGATTTTAGAAGTGGAAAGTTTTAGGAAATAATGCGGCCGGTTTCGGTCTGCTTCATCAAATTTAACATTCCCATGGCCAGGTCGGTGGCGCCATAGGTGGCAAAGGACAGGGCAAGCCGGTCTTCCAGTTCTTTGTTATAGACGATCATCATTCCCGACGGGCTGCCATAAACCACCCGGCCGGAAAGCCCCGATGATGCCATTGTACGCAACACACCTTCCATAAGTCCGAACCCGAGAACGTCGTGGAAAACGTATACGCATTGAGGATTGGCATGACGGTGCACGGCTTCGAAATCGTTGATGACGGCCTCTTTCGTGTGATCACCATCGAAAAAGACAAAATCAAGTTTGCCATCGAATTCCGCATCCATCACGGCGTCCACATCGTCAGGAGAGCGCCCCTTTACGGCCCGTGCGGACAGGCCTTCTTTCTCGGCAATGGCGTTGGTATGGTCGATCCATTCAAGGGTAAATGGCTCGTCGGCACAATCCATGGCAACGACGCGAGCCGCCGGGTTTGACAAGGCGAGGGCCAGGGTGCTCCAACCGAAGGAATTACCGATAACCAGAATATTCTTCGGCTCGATAGCTTCGAGCACGCATTCCATAAAGCCGATCTCGTGGGGGGTGATGCCCAGATGGGGGGTGCAGTTTTCCGTCCCCTTGACCAGGAACGTGTAATCAGACATCCAGTTATTGGTGTGCTTGGGTGAAAGGCCGGTGATGGGTTGATAGCCGTACCTGATATATATTCCAACGAGTTTAGCAATCACTTGCATTGGGACAGCCTTTCCGGATGATTAAAACGCCGGGCCGATGGTAACCGATAATGCCACAGGGTCAACGCAGCAGTTATCAAAGCCCGGCGCAATCAGCCATCTCCGGGGCGGTAAAATTCCAACCCCTGGTGATTATAAAGCTCGCACAGCAATTCAATGGTGGCCGGGTCATTCAATAATTCCGGGGCGCGGCCCAAGGTAACGGAATCATCGACCATGAGCCTGTGAAGCACGGCGGTGGCGGATTCGCTTAGAGAATAGCTCCGGCGATTGAAGCCGAGGAAAAATTCGCCGTCCGCAGACTGGGTGATGGCGAACTTGATGTATTCGGGCTTGGTAAGCCCAGTGCCTTTTTTCAATTCCGCACCGAAGGCGGCAACATCCAGGGTCTGGCCGCGTTCGCTATGTTCGCCGAAATCTTCTATGGCGGACTCGGTGAAGAATTCGACCAGCCAGCGGGTAAAATCCTTGGCGCCCAGTTGCCGGGTCAGGCTGCCTTGAATTTTTTGGGCTGCATCCGCGCCAATGACGAAGCCGGCGCTGTCGGGGCCCAGGCCGTCACCCACATAACGTTGATCCAGGCCTTCAAATTCCGACAAGTACTGGCCGTAGCTTCCATAAAGCTCGGAAAGTTTTGGCCCGAGAAAGCCGACGGAGAACGTCAGGGCGTCGTCGATGGTCGTGCCTTGATGGGCAAATTTCGGCGGCACGTACAGCACATCGCCAGAGGTGACGTCGATATCGTCGCCGTCAAAATTCGTTTCAAGAATTTTCAGCTCTAAACCTTGTATATAGACTTCTTCCAATAGGGGCGTCCGGGCGACTTTCCAGCGCCGCGTCCCCTGCCCCTGCACCAGAAACACATGGTAGCTATCCACATGGGGCCCGACCGAGCCGCCCTTGGCCGAGAAGCTGACCATGATGTCGTCCATCAACCAGCGGGGCGCGAAGTTGAAATATCGCAGCAGGGTTGCGGTTTCGGGGTGGAATTGCTCGACGTTCTGGACCAGCAGGCTCCAGTCCGCATCTCCGGCCGCGGCAAAATCATCTTCGGTAAAAGGGCCGAAGCGACATGACCAGTCGTGATGATCGCCGGCGGTCATGACCATGCGCGACTGGGGAGCCTCTTCCATGGCCAGCCCGGCCAGCACGTCGGCGCCGATCAAAGCCGCCATGGCATCTTCGCCAATGGCGCGGCGCACCAAAAAAGGCCGCCGGTTCCAGTAAAGCCTGTAAAAATCGACCGCCGATGGCAGGTCGTCAAGAATAACAAGGGGGCTGGGCATGGGGGCTCCGGTTCGCAGGATTTAGTCGGGTGGGGTCCGGGTTACCTTAATGGCTGCGAACCAGGAAGCCAAATTGGCAATGTCCGTATCGGACAGGCTCTTGGCGATGACGGTCATGATCGCGTGTTTTCTTTTGCCGCTTTTGTAATGGTGAAGCTGCTCGGCCAGATAGGTCTCTAACTGCCCGCCGATATGGGGGGCGTCGGGGCGCTGGCTGGATCCGTCAAGTTCGTGACAGTTAACGCACATGCCTGCCTTGGCCTTGCCGGCCATCAAATCACCCGCCGATGCAGGAACAGCAAATGCCAACAGCGAAGCGGCAATCAACAGTGTTATTTTCATATCGTTCATAAATAAACCCGGTCGAAATGAAAATGGACCGGGCATGATACCCGGTCCATGATCAGTTTATTAACCGTCTCGATTAATTTCCTTGATAGGAGATGCGATAGATCGCACCGGCCTTGTCATCGGAAACCAGGATCGATCCATCGACGTACTGCTGCACATCGACAGGCCGGCCCAGGTAGACGCCGTATTCGTTCAACCAACCTTCGGCGAAGGGTTCCGTTTTGGCGGCATTTCCCTTGCTATCCAGATAGGTGACCATGACGCGGGCGCCACGCGGCTTGACCGCATTCCAGGACCCATGCTGGGCGCTGAAAATGGCATTGTGATATTTCTCCGGGAACATTTTACCCGAATAGAACATCATGCCCAGATCGGCGGCATGAGCGATCATGTCGACCTGCGGCTTCACATAGCGGCTGGCTTCATCTTTCGGAATGGACTTGTCCTTGTATTCGCCGGTCCGGGTGTCACCGCCGCCGAAATAAGGATGGCCGTACCACATGCCATTCTTCTCGATTTTGTTCAACTCGCCGGGCGGGATTTCATCACCCATGCCGTCAACCTGATTGTCCGTGAACCACAACTTGCCGTCCTTGGGATTAAAAGCGTGACCGACGGAGTTACGGATGCCGGTGGCAATGACTTCACGGTTCTTGCCGTCCCGGTCCATGCGGATAATGCCGCCAATGCCTAATTTTTTATAGAGCTCCACCTTTTCCGGCGGAGTCACGTTGAAGGGCTGACCCAGGCTGATGTAAAGCTTGTTGTCGGGGCCAATGGCGCAAACCCGCGCCGTGTGGTTGTAGGATTCTTCTTCGGCCGGAATTAGATCGCCCTGCTAGACGATGGCAATGGCGACCGTGTCGGAGCCTTCCATGAAGTATTCGGCAGCTGGGAACAACAGTACGCGGTTGCGTTCAACAACATAAAGGAAGCCATCCGGGGTGTAGCAGACACCGTTCGGGATATCGTAGGTGACGCTCGGGCTGAATTCTTCAACCGTGTCGGCGACATTGTCCATATCGCGGTCGGTGACCGACCATACCGAAGTCTTGCGGGTGCCGACCCAGACCGTCGCCTTGTTACGGCTGACGGCCATGTGCCGGGCATCAGGTACAAGGGCGAACAGTTCAATTTTGAAACCGTCCGGCATTTTGATTTTTTGCAGAACCTTGCTCAGGTTATCGGCATATTTGCCGCCCTGCTCGATCCGTTTCATCGGGGCTGCATCCGTCTTCTTGAAGGAGCCCAATTTGGTAAGATTTTCTTCGTCACCAGAAGCAGAAGCGGTATCGGCAAACACCGGTAACGCCAGGCCGATAGCGGCCAGCATCAAGATATATTTCTTCACTAGAACCTCCCCATTTTTGCAACCGAATGCGGTTGTTTCACTTGTTATCGCCGACTAACGGCGAACTTATAACCATTCAAAATTAGCCCCCCTCCAAGGCACGAGTCAACACGGGTTTCCTTATGGTGGGAAAGCAAAACTTGCGCCGCCATCCCCTGCAAACCTTGGCTTTTACGCTTTTTGACTTTCGCTACTGTCTGCTAGGATGCGATGAAATTTTGGAGAGCAACCCCATGAAAATAGGATTTATCGGTCTCGGCAATGTGGGCGGCAAACTGGCCGGCAGTTTGCTGCGTAACGGCTTCGATCTGACGGTACGCGATCTCGACAAAAGCGCCGCGACGCCGTTTCTGGAAAAAGGCGCGGCCTGGGCCGACAGTCCCAGGGAAATGGCCGAGGCGGTGGACATGATCATCACCTGCCTGCCGAACCCGGCTGCCAGCGCCGCCGTTATGGAAGCCGATGACGGCATCATCGCCGGCTTGTCTGAAGGTAAAATATGGCTCGAGATGAGCACCACCGACGAAGCCGAGGTCAAACGGCTGGCCGAAAAAGTTGTCGCCGCCGGGGCGACGCCCATGGACAGCCCGGTATCCGGCGGATGCCACCGGGCGGCGACGGGAAACATCGCCATTTTTGCCGGCGGCACGCGGGAAGCCTTCGAGCGCGCCCTGCCCGCCCTGACCGCCATGGGGCGGCGTATCCTGCACACCGGCCCCCTGGGCTCGGCTTCGGTGCTGAAAGTGGTGACCAACTATCTGGCATCTGTGCATCTGGTCGCTTTGGGCGAGGCGTTGACGACGGCGGCAAAAGCCGGAATGGACTTGAACAAAACCTATGAGGCGATCCGCATTTCATCGGGCAACTCGTTTGTTCACGAAACTGAAAGCCAGGTCATCCTGAACGGCAGTTACAACATCAACTTCACCATGGATCTGGTGATCAAGGATATGACCTTGTTTGAAAATGTCGCCGAACGGGCCGGAGTGCCGCTGGAAATTTCCCCTAAGGTGCTGGACATCTTCAGGGACGGTCAGGAAAAATACGGGGCCCGCGCGTGGTCGTCGATGATCGTCAAACGCCTTGAGGATGCCTGCGCCATGGAGCTGCGCGCCCCTGGGTTTCCGGCCGAAATGGTCGATACGGAAGCCGAAGAGCCGGGCGCCGAGGTCGTCACCTGAAAACCGGGCCTAGGCGTTGTCGTCGATGGCGCCCTTGATCGCCTTGGTCATCTCGACCACTTGTATGGGCTTGGTCAGGTAATGCAGGAAGCCAGCCTCCAGCCCCTTGTTTATATCGCTCTGGGTGGCCGCCGCGCTTAACGCCAGGACAGGGATATCCTTTGTTTCATCAATATCTTTCAATGCCTTCAGGGCCTGGAAGCCGTCCATACCGGTAAGGTTGATATCAAGAATAATAATATCCGGTCGTTTGTTTCTGGCGATTTCAATACCCAGTTCGGCATTATGGGCCGACAGCATGGTCAGGCCATCTATGTGCGAAACGATGGCTTCCATCAAGGACAGGTTGGACGGGTTATCTTCCACATAAAGCATGGTCCCTTCAATCGGCTGCAGCTTTCTTGCCGCGTTGTCTGTGCCGGAATCTGACGCGTCATTTCCGGCCTCGCCGGAGATGGGAAGCTCGAAGAAGAAGGTGCTACCCTTGCCTGGCTCGCTGTTGAATCCGATTTTTCCGCCCATCAGTTCGACCAGATCCTTGCACACGACAAGGCCGATGCCGGTGCCCTCAATCTCGCTGTTCTCGGCACCAAGTCGGCTGAATGGCTGGAACAGTTCACCTTGCCTGTTTTCCGGAATGCCGGGGCCGCTATCGGTGACGGAAACCCGCAACATAGCATGGTCGGTATTTTCAGTGGCGATCGTGATGGTGCCACCGTTGTGATTATATTTGATGGCATTGCTTATCAGGTTAAGCAGTACCTGTTTTGTGCGCGTCATGTCGGCGCGAACCGACCATTCGCCGTCAATCACATCGAGGACGGTAAAATCAATCTTCCTGTTTGCCGCCATCTCCTTAACCAGGGACAGGCATTCGTCGAGAACTTTACCGAAGCGGACGTCTTCGATCAAAAGATCAACTTTGCCGGCCTCGATCCTGGCCAGATCTAGAACATCGTTAATCAGCTCAAGCAAATGCTTGCCGCCTTTCAAGATTTGCTTAACGCTCGATTTCTGGTCGACGGTCAGCGGTTCCTTGGGGTTGTATTCCAACATCTGGCCAAAGCCGAGAATGGCGTTGAGGGGCGTGCGCAGCTCATGGCTCATGGACGACAAAAATGCAGATTTCGCCTGGTTGGCCGTGACCGCATCATCGCGGGCCTCTTCCACGGCCCGCCTGGCATGATAGAGGTCGGTAACGTCTGTCGCCGTTCCCCGGTATCCGTCAAAGTTTCCATCATCGTCGAAGACCGGGCGGCCACTGATGGAAATTTGCATACCCTCCCCATTCAGCCTTTTATATCCATAGCGAAAATTCCTGAACTCGCGGTGGGCCGCAAGATCGGCCAGATGCCGTTGCCAATGATCGGCGGTTAAATCATCGTTGGTTGATTCCTGTCGGGTCTTGCCCATGGATAGCGCCGGGTCCATGCCTGTCAGTCTTTTAAAACCCGGGGATAAATGGGAAATGCGCAAGTCCTTGTCCATTTCCCAGACCCAATCCGAAGAAACATCGGTAATTTGCCTGTAGCGTTCCTCGGATTCACGGAGCAGTTCCTCTGCTTCCTTGCGTTCGATGACACGGCCGATCTGATCGCTGATCTGTTGCAGCGTTGCCAGCCAGCTTGCATCAGATTCTATGGATTCAGTTGAGAAAAATTCCAGAACCGCCTTGATTTTTCCGGCTATGTACACAGGTAAGGCAAACCCGGTTCTGATCCCGACCTGTTTGGCGATTTCGGCCCGTATAAAATTTGAATCCACGGTAACGTCCTGTATCCATAACGGCTGACCGCTTTCAAACACCCGCCCGGGCAGGCCAAAGCCTTTCTTGAAATGGGATGTCATGGTGGCATCGCGGAACGGGCTAAATTTAGAACTATCCGTAGAATGCCAGATATTTGATGGCGCGAGGGTGTCGGGATGATCTTGGGAAATAAAATAGATATGGCCAATAGGCCAACCCATGGCTTCGCAAATATAATCAAGGATACTCTGCAATGCCTGATTGGATTCCGTATACAGGCTCGCCGCCGACATAACGCCGTGCATTAGTTCAACGGAAGTTGAATGACTTTTAAGAAGATCCTCTGATTCCCGGCGATTGGTAATATCGCGCATGGTAGCGGCAAAAAACATCTTGCCGTTTGATTCCCAGTTGGACAGCGACATATCCAGGGGAAATTCCGAACCATCTTTCCTGATGCCGTATAATTCGATTGTTTTTCCGATATTTATTGATTCGCCGCCATCGCAGATTCGTTTGTAGCCCTGCAGGTGCGCCTGACGGAACCTTTCTGGAATCAGGAGCGTTACCGGCTTGCCGAGAATCTCCCGGCTTCTGTAACCGAAAATCCGCTTGGCGCTTTCGTTCCACGACAGGATCAAACCGCGATCATTGGCCGAAACGATAGCCTCGTTGGCCGTGCGGGTGATCGAGGAAAATCGTTCCTCGCCGGATTTCATACGCCGGAACAGGGTTTTCAGAATCCGTGACCGCTCGGCCCGTGCAATGACCAAGCGAACCATAAGGTCGGGATCAACGGGCTTGGGTATAAAACCTTCGCTGCCTGTTTCGGCGGCGCGTATTTTGTTAGCTTTTTCCGAATGGGCAGTCAGGAAAAGAATGGGAACCTGCAAAAATTTATCGCCCATCTGACGGATGACCGAGGCCAGTTCAAAGCCGTTACATCCCGGCATTTCTATATCCATGAGAATAACATCCGGCTTGAAAGACTGCATGGCATCCACTGCCCGCAGGGGATCAATAACAGTCGATGTCACCAACCCCTTGCCTTCCAGGACGGTCATGCAGAAATCAGATATTTCCGGATCATCGTCGACGATAAGAACGCGCAGCGGCGGTTTATCATTGGCTTCGATCAGCCGTTCAAGAGTCTCCACCATTTCAATGATATTGATCGGCTTGACGATATAGCCATCGGAACCGCAACGGATAGCGTCCAGGCGGGCCTTGAAATCCTCGCGCACGGAAATAAATATCACCGGACAGGTCAGAATGCCGTCATTCCGCAACGTGTTAATGGTCGTCAGGCCGGCATCTTTGTCATCGGGAAAGATGATGTCCATGATCACCGCGGCTGGTGATAGTTCCAATACCGCATCGCGCAACTTCGACGGATGGTCGAGGATGCGTACGGAAAATCCGAAGTTGGATAACAGCTGATTCAACATGGATGTCTGCTCGACATCGTCGTCGACCAGGATGATGTTTTTCCCGCCCTCCTGCGACGGTTCTGAGATAATATCATCCTG
The DNA here is from genome assembly GCA_013204045.1 of Rhodospirillaceae bacterium. Taxonomy (GTDB): domain Bacteria; phylum Pseudomonadota; class Alphaproteobacteria; order Rhodospirillales; family JABHCV01; genus JABMOQ01. The sequence continues at coordinate 9,237 of JABMOQ010000149.1, forward strand.
TTCTTGAGTAACGGGGGGCGGCTGGGTCAACAGGCTATCGAATCCGGCTTTCGCGCCTTGGTGAAGCATGGATATCAGTTCATTGACCCGTATGATGCCATCATCGGATGATTTTTGATCCGGCTCCGTCAACGACTGGCAAACCAGTTCCAGGTTGCGTGCGGTATGGCCCAGATTGGAAAATCCATAGGTCCCGGCGGAACCCGCCAGTTTGTGGGCCAATGCCTGCACCGTATCCAGCGAGACCACTGCGGCATCTTCGATTTCCTGGATTTTGTTAGGAAGCCTGGCTGCAAATGCGGCTTTTAAGGCTGCCAGCTTGTTTTGCAGATCGTTGGAGGGGTTGCTCATCAGGCGGTATTCCAAAATTCCCGGATCAGGCTCGAGGAAACCAAGTGTTCGAAAGCCCAGAGGAATGCAGCCATCCGAAGCACTGGGTCCAGAATATCTTATAAATATCCCGGTTTTCAACACTACTTATAGGGATTCAAATGGGGGTGCGCCCTAAAATCCCAATCTTTTTTTGATCTCGGCGGCAATTTCCACGGCCCCGTTTAGGGCAGGATGGGGCCATGTTTCAAATACTGGCGGATTGGCGGCATCGAACGGCTTGGCAAAACCACCGGCGTATAGTTCCTTATGGAGTTCAGCGTGCTTGCGGGGGATGAGTTTTTTCGGCGCATAGATCCACACCGGGCCCGGCGTTGCCGTGGCTTCCGAGCACATGGAAACGGAATCGCCGGTGACGATGACCCCGTCGGCCATGGCCAGATACCCCAGATAGGGATTGTCGCCTTCGTCGCCCCAGCGGAATATGGTATGGGGTGCGGTGAGTTCAGCCAGCAGCGCATCGGCAGCATCGGCGGAACGGCGCGACGTGGTTACCATCAGCGAGCCGCCGGCGTCCGCCGCCATTTTCGACGCCGCCCGGCCTAACTCTTGGGCCATGTCTTCGGTGAATGTCCGTCGTTTGGTCGAGCCGCCGACGATCAGCGCGATGCGCGGCCCTGGCAAGTGGCCAAGCCTCCCTTGCCAGTCTTCGGCCGCCGTTTTCAGTCGCTGTTCCGTAATCTGATGGGGGGCGCCGGTTATCTGCAAGATGTTGGGGGCATCTGGAATGAGGTCGTGGCGCGGTACGCAAACAAGATCAAATTCATCCAGTCCGCTGTCACCCGGATACATGATCTGCACCAAAAAAGTTTTGCCGTCATTCATGTCTTTGATATGACGGGCGACCGGGGAAGCCCGCCGTCCGGCAGCGACAATCACATCCGGCCACGGCGGTACAAGATTGATGCGGGAACTGGCCGTCAGACCGCCAAAGGTTTTGCCCATGACAAAATTCGGCAGCGCCGCCGCGGCAGTGTATTCAAGATCGCGAATTTCGAAACGTATCGCCAGCGCGTCGGCAACGCCCTGACACTGGCTGCGGTTGCCGGGGCGGTCATCCATCAAAAGCCAAACTGACGGCATAATTTACTCGAGCCGCCCGCCGCCGTCTTTGGAAGTCGGGCGCAGCATCATTAGTTTTTCAAGGGTGATGAAAGTTTTTTCATTGATGTCGACAAAGACGACGCCCAATTCCTTGCGTAAGGCGTTCTGGCGCACGATCGTGGCAACCGCGTTGACAGTGATCCGGGTATCGTCGGCCATCAGCATATCCTCGACGATAATTTCCTCACCCATCTTGGCCGTGCCCTTGTAGCCGATGCAGAAGAAGCTGCGCAGGCTCATGTTAATAATTTTGCAGGTCTCGCCCTCAATAACACAATATGTGTCCTTGACCGTCCGGCGTTGATCCTTGCGGCGCTGTTCGCCTGAAAAACCGATGATTCTATTATTCAAAAAATGCCCTCTGGCTCTATCTTTTCAGAATAGCACATTACCCCGCGCCGCGAATGTCACTGATTGTTGCCCTTGTCGTTATTACATCAGGGTCCATCCGTAAGTCCAGCACCGCCGGTTTTCCCGAACCGAGGGCCATTTCGAAGGCTGGGCGAAATTGCCCGGTGCGCTCCACCGTTTCGCCGAAAGCCCCGCAGGCCTTGGCCAAATCGGCATAATCTGGATTGGCCAGATCGGTGGCGATGACCCGGTCGGGGAAGCGCCTTTCCTGATGCATACGGATGGTTCCGTACATGCCGTTATTGAAAATCAGAATTATGGGGGCGATTCCATCCTTCACCGCCGTCGATATTTCCTGGCCGGTCATGCCGAATCCGCCGTCGCCAACGCAGGCAACGACCGTACTGCCGGGACGGGCGGCCTTGGCGGCGATCGCCGCCGGAACGCCATATCCCATGGCGCCACTGGTCGGCCCCAGCAACCGACGGCCGCCGCCAAAGGTCAGGAAGCGTTGCGGCCAGCCGCTGTAATTTCCGGCATCGACGGTAACAATGGCATCATCGCCCAGCAACTCGTCCAGTTCCGCCATGACGATTCCCAAATCAAGGGCGCCTTTAAATTTGGTCGGCGTCCGGCCCTGTTGATAATCGGCCCGGGCGGCGGTGACAAAGTCGCGACGCTTGGTGGTGTCGGCGACCGCCAGTCCACGGGCGGCGGCGGCAAATTCCGCCATCCCCGATGCTATGCCCAAATCAGGCTTATAGACGCGGCCCAATTCATTGGCATCGGCATGAACATGAACAAAGTGCTGAACGGGTGATGGCTCATCCAGAAGGGTATAACCCTGGGTCGTCATCTCGCCTAGCCGCGCGCCGACGACCAGCAGCGTATCGGCGCCGCGCATACGTTCGACCAGCAACGGGTTCGGCGCGATGGCCATTTCGCCGGCGAAATTGGGATGGTGATTGTCAAAAATATCGTGGCGACGGAACGAGCAACAGACGGGAATGGCCTGAGCCTCGGCGAAGGCGACGATGTCGGCGCGGGCTTTGTCGGACCAACCGCCCCCACCGACCAGCATGATTGGCCGTTTCGCATCGGCGAGGATTCGGTGCAAGCGTTCCATGTCGCCGGGCGACGGCCGGTGCTTTTCGACAGCCAGCGGCAGACATGGCGTGGTCGGCGCGCTTTCACGCAGCATGTCTTCGGGCAGGGCCAACACCACCGGACCAGGACGGCCGGAAAGCGCCGTCTGAAATGCCCGGGCAATGGTATCGGCGATGTCGGCGGCAGAGTCGATCTGTTCGACCGCCTTGGCCAACGGGCCAAACATACGAACGTAGTCGACTTCCTGAAAGGCCTCGCGGCCGAGATGTGGACGCGCCACCTGGCCGATCAGCAGCACCATGGGGGTCGAATCCTGAAACGCCGTATGCACGCCGATCGATGCATTGCAGGCGCCGGGGCCGCGAGTCACCATGCAGATTCCGGGCTTGCCTGTCAGCTTGCCATAGGCCTCGGCCATGTTGGCGGCGCCGTGTTCGTGGCGGCACGAGATCACCCGCACCGCCGGCGCGGCGTCGTACAGGCCGTCCAGCACTTCCAGATAGCTTTCGCCGGGGACGCAGAAAACCGTGTCGACGCCGTGGGCGCAGAGGGATTCGACCACACGCTGGCCACCAGTTCTCATGATGGATTTGCCGTCTGCCACTATGCTTCGCTCCTTCGGTCGGTAAAGTGACACAATTACAGATATTTAGGAAGCATTGGACGGGGGCGAACGGGATAATTGACCCGGCGGCGCATAAACGGCAATCATGGCCCCCGGAACAGACAGAAAGGGCCATTCACCGGTGAGCAAAGCAACAGCCAAATTTTCGGTCGGACAGCTGATACACAACAAGCTTTTCGGTTACCGGGGCGTCATCTTCGATGTTGATCCGTACTTTCACGGCTCCACCGAATGGTATGACCACGTGGCCACAACCAAACCGCCGAAGGACAGGCCGTGGTATCATGTACTGGTCGATGGCGCCGGGCACACGACCTATGTGGCCGAACGCAACCTGGAAGCCGATACCAAGGGTGGCCCCATCCGCCATGCCGAGCTAAATGATTATTTCCAGGGAATGAGCGAAGACAGATACATTCCCCTGAACAAGGACCATTAAAAAGAATATGACAAACATCCCCGAAACGACGGCTAACGGTTTGGAAACGGCGAAGATCCTGCTTGATATCAAGGCCGTCAACTTCCGCCCGGAAGAGCCTTATATCCTGACATCTGGCTGGGCCAGTCCGGTCTATATCGACTGCCGCAAGGTAATTTCGTTTACCGACGAACGGCGCCGCATCATGAACATGGCGGTCGCCCAACTGGATGACGCCATCGGCTTTTCCAATATCGACCAGGTCGCCGGCGGGGAAACCGCCGGTATCCCTTATGCCGCATGGATCGCCGAGTTGACATCCAAACCGATGCTTTACGTGCGCAAGAAACCCAAAGGCTTCGGCCGCAACGCCCAGATCGAAGGCCATATGCCGCAAGGTAGCCGGGTCATCCTGATTGAGGATCTGGCCACCGATGGCGGCTCGAAGCTGACCTTTGTCGATGCCCTGCGCAAGGCCGAGGCCAAGGTCACCGATACCTTCGTGGTGTTTTTCTACGGCGTCTTTTCTGGGGCTCTGGAAGATCTGCAAAAAGAAGGTATCGCCCTTCATTATCTTGCGACCTGGCACGATGTGTTGAAGGTCGCCGAAGACGGCGGCTATTTCCCAGCAGAAGCCATCGAAGGCGTCCGCGCCTTCCTCGCCGACCCGGCCGCTTGGTCTAAACAGCACGGCGGGAAATGATCCGTCTGCCCACCGCGCTCCCCCTACTCGCACTGCTCGCCGTACTGACTTTCCGGGAGGCCCCGGCCAGCGACCATACCCTGGTGCTGGCCGAGCCGTCGGCGGATTTTGAAACCCAGTGGGAGCATCATGCCTTCGTTCGGGAAACCCTGTATTCCTTTACCACCCTTGACGGTGTCAAGGCGATCCGGGCGGTTGGCGACAGGTCATCGTCGGGCCTTTACCGCGACGTCGATTACCCAATCCGGGAATTTCCGTGGCTGGAATGGTCGTGGCGGGTTGAACGCCTGCAAAAAACGGCGGACCTGTCAATCAAGGCGCGTGAGGATTTCGCCGCCGTCCTGTTTGTGATTTTCGGCGAACCGGGGCTGTTCAATCGCGATGTGCCGACCCTGGCTTATGTGTGGACAAGCCCCAACCATGACGTTGGCGACAGGGTGGCGAGCCCACGGCGGCCGAAAACACAAATGAATATTGTCGTCGAAAGCGGCGACGGCAAGCTTGGCCGCTGGGTTCATGAACGGCGCAACGTGATCGATGATTACCGACGCGCCTTCGGCAATGAACCACCGGGAAACGTCAAGGTGATCGCCATTTTCACCGACAACGACCAGACCGGCGAAGCGGTCGAAAGTTATTACGGTGCCATCGGCGCCGCCAGCCGTTAAACCTTGCGCAGGATCACGTGGTAGCCGAAATCGGTCTCGACGATGTCGCTGACTTCGTCATCTTTAAGGGCGAAGGCCGCTTCTTCGAACGGCTTGACCATCTGACCGCGACCGAACAGGCCAAGGCTGCCGCCGTTGGAGCCGGACGGGCAGTCGGAATGTTCGCTGGCCAGTTCGGCAAAATCGCCATCATCATCCAGCTTACCCTTGATTTCGGTAATCAGCTCGAGTGCTTCGTCCTTGCTGCGGGTTGCCGAAGAACGCTCTGAATCTTCATGCATGATGAGGATGTGGGAGGCGCTGATCTGGTCGGACATGGGCTCTAACTCCATTTATTAAGTGAATGTTGGCGGCACTTCTAAGCCATGCCGACGAAGGGTGCAATGGCTTGTTAATAGATAGGTAAGTTTTACGGAATTATGATAGCGAATCGGCCAGAAGGCTGAAATTAAGACAGGACAGAATGTTATGAACGGTATCTATTCACGGCCCATGCCCTCGCGTCGGGACATCATGGCCTATAATCATTGGCAGCTTGAAGAAGAAAAAATCGGTCGTGACCGCCGCATCGCATTGCGCGCCAACAGATCCCTACCCAAGGGTTGGTGGAAACAGCCGATGAAATGGATGGTCGTTATCGGCGTCGTTTTCATGGCCCGCGAGGCCTTCGCATCCTTGCTGGTCGACCTGCTTGTGCGTGTCGGG
>JABMOQ010000150.1 GCA_013204045.1 Rhodospirillaceae bacterium
CAGGAGCCCTCTTTACGGCCATGGACACGAACTTCCGATTTCGCCCACTTGCAGGCGTTGTCCATCAGGTTGCCGAGCATTTCTTCCAGATCCTGACGCTCCCCCTGAAAGCTCAGGCCATCTACGCCATGCAGCGTAATTCCCAATTCGCGGTCCTGGTAGATGCGCTCCACGGTTCGCTTCAGGGCCTGGATCGTCTCGCCCACATCGGCGCGCACACCCAGCACACCCCGCGATCCGGCGGCCCGGGCCTTGGACAGGTGGCGGTTGATTTGATCCTGCATGACCTGGATTTCGCCCCGAATAATGTCGGCGGTCGCCCCTTGCATATGGTTGGCCTCGTTGAGCAGTACCGCCAATGGGGTCTTCAGGGCATGGGCCAGATTGCCGGCGTGGGTACGGGCGCGTTGCAGGATTTCGGCATTGTGGTCAAGCATGCCGTTTAATTCTTCGACCATCGGCTCGACCTCGGCGGCGAACGGTCCGACCATGCGGGTGGCGCGCCCGGCGCGAACCTCGGCCAGTTCGTCACGCATCTTGAACAACGGCCGGATACCATAGCGGATCTGCAAAACCGCCGCGCTGACCAGACCAACCCCCAGCACCGTCAGGGTGATCGCCAGTATCCGGGTAAAGGCATTAATAGACTTTTCCATACCTTCGGTCGGGCCGGTGGTGAGGATGACCACCGACGTTTTGGCGTCTGGCAAGGTGAAGGAACGGGCAACAGCGCGCAGGGTTTCCTTGCGTGGCCCGGTCAGATAGAAGGCCGTTTCATGATCCTGCGACAACGGCTCGCCAACATCGATCCGCTGGTCCCACAGCGATCGCGATTTATCGATCCGGCCGTCGCTTGTCTGGAATTCCCAATACCAGCCGGACAGCGGCTTGTTGTATTCGGGATCGCCCGGATGCCGTTTGAGGAACGGGTTGCCGTCGGCATCGACGTCCGTGAACGACAGAACTTCTTCCAAATGGTCTTGCAGGGCTTCGTCGAAGTTTTGTTCCACATGATTTCGGAAAAGACCGGTCAGCACGAAGCCGGTAATCAGCAAAGCCGCCGCGATCCAGATGACGGCCCCAAGCATCAGGCGGCGGTTGACGGAATGATCGGCCATGGGAGTTCAGGAATCTTCCGCAGACTGGGCCAGGGAATAGCCGCGGCCGCGGTGGGTGTAAATGGCGTCCGGCCCCAGCTTTTTCCGCAAGCGCCCGATGAACACTTCGATGGTGTTTGAATCCCGGTCGAAATTCTGATCGTAAATATGTTCGGTCAGTTCGGTCCTGGAGACCACCTTTTCCGGATGATGCATCAGGTAGGACAGGACCTTCAGCTCGTTGGCCGTCAATATCACCATGACACCATTGACGGTAACTTTGCCGGAACGGGTATCCAGGGTCACCGGGCCACTTTCCAGTTGTGATTTGGCATGGCCGGCCGAGCGCCGGATCAGGGCCCTGAGGCGGGCCAGCAATTCTTCCATATTGAACGGTTTGGTGACGTAATCGTCGGCGCCCTTGTCGAAGCCGGAGACTTTTTCACTCCAGGTTTCCCGCGCCGTCAGGATCAGCACCGGCATGGTATGCCCGGCCTGACGCCAGCGGTCGAGAACCGTCAGGCCATCGATCTTGGGCAGCCCCAAATCGAGGATCACCGCATCATAGGGCTCGGTGTCACCCAAGAAGCCGCCTTGCTCTCCATCATGGGCGGTATCGACCGTGTAGCCCGCTTGCTCAAGCGCCTTGGCGATCTGGGTGGCGAGTTCGACCTCGTCCTCGACGACCAGAATCCTCATTGGCTTTGCTCCTTAATGGCACGCTCGGCGCCGTATCCTTTAACCCGCAGCAACTCCAGCGTGCTGGCATCCATTTCAAGCTTAAGGACATTACCCTGCGGCGTCAGCAGTTTGATTTCGTATATATAACCGCCAATGGCATCGGGGTCGCCATCGTCGTCCTCGCCTTCCAGTTCGACCTCGATAATCTTGCCCTCATACAGGGATTCGACCCTTTCCAGGATCAAGGCGAGGGGGACAATATTGCCACTTTCCAGCGCCATCCGAGCGCGTTCATGGTCCGAATCCCCGTCGGCGCGCACCGGCGCGGATAAAAAGACAGTCGCAACAATCATTGAAGCGACAAGCCGAACAGCCGTATTTTGAACCATCCCCATGGACAAGGCCTTTATAGCAAGGTGCCCCAGACGACAACGATCGAAAGCGACGCGGCCAGGAAAACACGCCAGGCCGGGGCTTGGCGGATGCCGCTATGGGCGGCTTCCAGAACCCCGGGGTCGACGAACTTGTCGCCGGTCCACATGGCCCGCGGCAGGTTTTCCCCGTCGATCAGGCCGTGCATCAGGACGCCCATAACATGAACGCCGATCAGGGTAGCCAGCAAACCGGTCAATCCCTCATGGATATTTTCCATGGCGTGGCTCAAGGAGCGCGAAACATGGACCGCCAGAGGCCCTATATTGTCATCATCTGATGCGAGCAGGCCGGTTAAAACGGTTGCCGACAATATCGCCAACAGGGCCATGACCATCCAGCCGCCGATCGGGTTGTGGCCCAGGTGACGGGGCCGTTCACGGCTCAGCATCTGCTGGCCATATGCGCGCACTTCGGCCCACGGACGGATAAAACTGAGGAAACGGGAATGGGTGGAGCCGAAAATGCCCCAGAAGATCCGAAACACGATCAACGCCAGAATGGAGATGCCGGAAAAAATGTGAATATTAAACAGAACGCCGTCGGCCTCGGCCGAAATCCAGGCAATCGCCACCAGGGCGAGCAGCGACCAGTGGAAAAACCGGGTCGGCAGATCCCAGACGCGGACTTTCGTTTTTTTGTTATTCAGGCCGTTTCGCATGTTTGCGATCTCCACCGTTCTTTGTAATATTCTCGGGAATTTAGTCCCTAATTCTAGTAGAATACAGATGAACCTCACCTGAACCGAGAGATCACACCTTGTTCAGTTTGAATTATCTACATTATCCGTAATATTTGAATGGAATCTCTATGAACGGTGAGGGAATGCCTGAAAAAGACCGTAAAATAAAAGTATGGGACTTACCCACCAGAATCTTCCACTGGTCGCTGGTGACCTGTGTCGCCATCGGCCTGGTGACTGGCTTTTTGTCGCCAGAATGGTGGATGGGCGTCCATACCTGGGCCGGCTACACGACCGTGGTGCTGGTGGTTTTCAGGCTGGTGTGGGGTATTTTCGGTTCGGAATATTCCAGAATCGAGACCTTTGCGTTCACCCCGGCGGAAATATTTGCCCACATCCGTGAAGTGGCCTTCCTGAAACCACGCCATTTCACCGGCCACAACCCGGCCGGCGCAATGATGATTTTTGCACTGATTTTCCTGCTTTTCGGCATCACCGTCAGCGGCCTGATGGTGCTCGGTGGCGAAGAAAACCAGGGACCGCTGGCCGGGGCCGCCAACTACGCCATCGGCGACATAGCGGCCAGCGTTCACACCCTGCTGACCATCATTCTCATGGTGCTGGTCGTCCTGCATGTGATCGGCGTTTTTATTGAAACTAAACTTGGCGGCGAAAATCTGGTGCTGTCGATGATCACGGGATTCAAGCGCCTGCCCCCGGGAGAAAAAACGCCGACGCCGCGTGACGCCCACCCACTGGCCGCTACCGTCATGCTGGTCGCATTTTCAACAATTGCCGGTTCCGTGCTGTGGGCATTTTCAACCATGCCGCCATCGGGGCTGATCAACCTGCCTGAAAACAAAACCTACGCCAGCGAATGCGGCGACTGCCATGAGGTTTACCACCCGAGCCTGCTGCCGGCGGCTTCGTGGACGCAATTAATGGGCGGGCTGAGCAAGCATTTCGGCGAAGATGCCAGCCTGGGCCAGAAAACGGCAATCAATATTACCGCCTATCTGGCCACCAATGCCGCCGAAGCCTGGGACACGGAAGCCGCCAACCGCTTTCGCAACATCGATCCGGCGGCGCCCTTTCAGATAACGGCAACGCGCTACTGGGTGCGCAAGCACGATGAGGTCGATGGCGACGTATTCAAGCGCAAGGGCGTCGGTGGTAAATCCCACTGCGCGTCCTGTCACAAGGACGCCGCCACTGGCCGGTTCGACGATCAGTACATAAATATACCGAATAAATAGAAGGATCCCCAATCATGAAACACATCACCCCCCTCATTGTCGCAGCCGCCTTGATTGCCGGCTTTATCGCCGCGCCAGCGGCCGCCAACCCGGCCCGCGACGCCATCGTCGCCGGCTTCAAAGCCGAGGCCCAGGCCGCCGACTCAGGTTTCGCCGGATTTTCCGCCGATCGCGGCAGAGCCATATTCGAAAACCCCCACACCGGCGGCGAGCCGGAGATCCCGTCGTGCACCACATGCCATGGCAAAACCCCGTTCGGCTCCGGGGAAACCCGTACCGGCAAGAAAATTGATCCGATGGCGGTTTCCAAGAACCCGGAACGTTATACGGACCCTGAAAAGGTCGCCAAATGGTTCCGCCGCAACTGCAACACCGTGCTGGGCCGCGAATGCACGCCCCAGGAAAAAGGTGACTATCTGACATTCATGATGTCCCAATAGCGGCTATCGGCTATAAAGGGCGGCATCATGCGTAACTACTTCCTTATTCTTCTGTTGGCCGCCACCGCTATGTCGGCACTGTCACGGCCGTCGGCCGCCGAGACTTTCCCGCCGATTACCAGTCAGGCGGTCAACAAGGAATGTGGCGATTGTCACATGGTCTATTTTGCCGAGATGCTGCCCCGGCGGTCGTGGATCAACATCATGAAGGACTTGTCCAATCATTTCGGTGAAGACGCCAGCATCGATACCAAGGCCAAATCCGAAATCCTGACCTACCTGGTCAATAACGCCTCCGACGTCGCCAACAACCGGGCGGCCCGCAAATGGCGTCAGGGACTGGGCGCCAACCCGGTCACCGAACGCATTATCACGGCGCCGCGCTTTATTGAGAAACATGACGACTCTGAATTCACCGCCATGTGGAAAAAACTGGGCGTCAAATCAAAGTCCGACTGCGTCGCCTGCCACAAGGAAGCCCAGCAGGGGATTTTTGAGGACTAGGATTCAAGAACCCCGGCTTTTCCTTGCATTAATTCTAATATGCCTTATGAAGGCCGCAGATTTCCTGCATTTATCCTTACATTGAATGGGCCACCCCCATGATCAAGCCGACGCTTGCCGCCTTCGCCGACCGTTTATCTTCCGCCGACTGGCACGACGCGGAGCTGCCGCCGTTTACTGCTTCGCGCATCAAGACCGAAGTTCTTTCGGGGCTGACCGTGGCCCTGGCGCTGGTGCCGGAGGCGGTGGCCTTTTCCTTCGTCGCCGGGGTGCATCCGCTGGTCGGTCTTTATGCGGCGTTTATCGTCGGCCTGATCACCGCCGTCATGGGCGGCAGGCGAGGCATGATCTCCGGGGCCACCGGGGCGCTGGCCGTGGTCATGGTGGCGCTGGTCGCCCAGCACGGCATCGAATACCTGTTCGCCACCGTGGTGCTGATGGGGGCTTTGCAAATTCTTTCCGGCATCTTTCATCTCGGCAAGTTTATCCGGCTGGTCCCCCATCCGGTGATGATGGGCTTCGTCAACGGCCTGGCCATCGTAATTTTCCTGGCCCAGTTGAGCCAGTTCCAGATCGCCGGTCCCGATGGCATCAAGGTCTGGATGACCGGCTGGCCGCTGACCGTCATGCTCGGGCTGGTCGTCCTGACCATGGCCATCATCTGGGTGACGCCGAAGTTCACCGCCGCCTTCCCGGCCCCCCTGGCCGGTATCGCCGCGGTCGCCGGCATTGTTATTTTCTTCGGCATCGACGTGCCCCGGGTCGGCGATCTGGCGTCCATCAAGGGCGGCCTGCCGACGTTCCACATTCCCATGGTCGATCTTAATCTGGAGACCCTGAAAATCATTTTCCCCTATGCGGTCATTCTGGCCGCCATCGGTTTGATCGAAAGCCTGCTCACCCTTAACCTGGTCAGCGAGATCACCAACCGGCGCGGCGGCGCGTCCCAGGAATGTATCGCGCAAGGGTTGGCCAATGTTGTCACTGGATTTTTCGGTGGCATGGGCGGTTGCGCCATGATCGGCCAGTCGATGATCAACGTGAAGTCCGGCGGGCGGACCCGGCTTTCGGGTATTTCGGCGGCCTTGTTCCTGCTTGCCTTCATCCTTGTCGCATCCAGCATGATCGAGCAGATTCCGTTGGCCGCCCTGGTCGGTGTCATGTTCATGGTGGTCATCGGCACCTTCGCCTGGCGTAGCATCATGATCTTGCGCCGGATTCCCCTGACCGACGTCATGGTGATGATATTGGTGACCGTGGTTACCGTGGCCACCGATCTGGCCATCGCCGTGGTCGTCGGGGTGATTGTTTCGGCACTGATTTTTTCGTGGAACAATGCGTCGCGCATTCATGCCATGATTCAGGTGACGCCGGAAGGTGCCAAGGTATACCAGATCGAAGGGCCGCTGTTTTTCGGATCGACGGACGGCTTTGCTGAAATTTTCGAACCGGAAAACGACCCCGACATCGTCATTGTCGATTTCATGAGCAGCCGGGTCGTCGACCAATCGGCCCTGCAGGCCATCGAGGCGCTGGCCTCTAAATATGAAGGGCTCGGCAAAGAGCTACAGCTGCGCCACCTGTCCCACGACTGCCATCGGCTGCTAAATCGTGCCGGCCAGCTAATAATCGATTCCGATGATGACCCGGATTACGGCATCGCCGTCGACTACTCGGTCAAAACAGGCATACTGGGCGGCGGACACTAATCATTTCAGGGAAGTTTTGCCGCGTTGGCGGCGGCCTCGTCGGCCTTGGCCGATTCCCCAAGCACCCGATAGGCCCGTTCCAGCCTGATCCAGCCAGCCTTGTCGCCGGGATTATCCTTAAGCCGCGTCGCCAGTCTTTCGACCATGGCGCGAATCATATTCTGTTGCTCGGCCCCCGACATCTGTGCGGCGGCATCCATATCCGATTGGCTTGGCCCCGGCGCAGCAGGCATCGTGCCTGCGGCTTTTGTCTGGGCGCGGAGCTGCTGGCCAACAGCCATCGCCTGCGCGGTCGGCCGGATGGTTTTGGCATCGATGCCGGCCTCATCGGCAGCGCGGCGTATCTGCTGGCCGACGACCGGCAGCCACGCAGCGTTCGGCGGCGACATTTCAATCAGGTCAACCCAGCCCTGGATGGCGCTCTTCAGGTTGCCGCGCTGGGCCTCGGCGATGGACAGATAATAGACGGCCTTCGGGTTTGACGGGTCGGTATCGGCGACGGAACGGAAAATTTTCTCGGCCTCGGGCGTTACCACCGCATCGGCGGCAAGGGCCATGGCCTCGCCATAATTGACCGCGATTTCCGGATTACGATCACTTAATTCATAGGCTTTTTCATAAGCCCCGATGGCGTCATTGTATTTTTCCATGCGCACGTAGCTGTTGCCCAGTAAAGCCCAGCCGCGCGGATCTTCGGGCCGGGTTTTCAGCATCTCGATCAACTGGCCGACCATCTTTTTCAACTCGGCCTTACCGCCGCCATCGGCCTGCTCGTTTTGCAAGGCACGCCCGGCCAGCGGTCGGTCGGGTTGACCCGGTTGGCCAAGATTCAGATACATGGCGACGGCCCCGATCGGCAGCAGAACGGAAACGGCAACAATCAGGATCGTTGACGAACGGCGATCGCCGGTTGGCCCCGCCGCGTGCTTGCCGGCGCGGGCCTTATCGGCGGCCAGCATACGGCGCTTGATTTCGACGCGGGCGGCTTTCGCCTGGTCCTCATTGAGCAGCCCGCGTTCGAGATCGCGGTCGACTTCGCCGAGCTGGTCCTTGTAAACGTTGATATCGAAATCTTCGCGAGTCGGCTGGGCTTCGTCGCGGCGAACAATCAGTGGCGACAGCATGATCGCCAAAATGCCCAGGCTGAGCACGCCGACCACCGACCACAACTGCCAGATGAATCCACTCATGAGCCGCCTCCGCCGTCTTCATCAAGCAAGGCCTGGATGCGGCGCTGTTCTTCGACCGATAGCTCCTGCGCTTTTTCACCACCGACGGGCGATGCCTCGCGGCGGCGATAAATCCCCATGGCGGCGGCGAGCGCCAGCCCGATGAACAGGAATGGGCTGAGCCACAGCACATAGGTGGAGGCCTTGAACGGGGGGTCCAGCAAAACGTAGTCGCCGTAACGCGATACCATGTATTCGACAACCTGGGCATTGCTGTCGCCGGCGCTAATCCGCTCGCGTACCAGGACCCGCATGTCGCGGGCCAGGTCGGCGTTGGATTCATCGATGGACTGGTTCTGGCAGACGACGCACCTGAGGCCCTTGCTGACTTCGCGGGCACGGGCTTCGAGCGCCGGGTCGCTCAGAATCTCGCTGGGCTCCACGGCCAGTGCCGAAAAGCTGGAAACGGTCAGCAGAATAATGGTCAGTAGGGTTTTCATTGCTTGCGCAGTTCCTGTATCAGCGGCCACAGGGTCGATGCCCAGTTGCCTTCGTCGATGACGCCCGTGTGCTTGTAGCGAATGGTGCCCCGTTGATCGACGATGAAGGATTCCGGCGCCCCGTAGACGCCGAAGGCGATGGCCGCCTTGCTTTCCGGATCGTCGCCGATCAGCGTATAGGGATCGCCGCGCCTTTTCAGCCATTGGGGGCCGGCATCGGGATCTTTTTCGCGCCAGTCGATGCCATAGAGGGGCACCAGTTTTTGTTCGGCGATTTTCATCAGCATGGGATGCTCGGCAAGGCAGGCCACGCACCACGATCCCCAGAAGTTGACCAGCGACACCTGGCCCTTCAAATCTTCGCTGGAGAAGCCCCTGTCGTAGCCCTTGATCGGTTTGAGCGCGAAAGACTCCACCTTCTGATCGATTAGCACCGATGGCAGGTCGCGGGGGTTGAGCTTCAACCCGACGGCAAAATAACCGGCGATGACCAGGAACACCGCAAGCGGAGCCAAATACATCAGGCGTTTCATGTTCAGGCCTTCGCCCCGACTTGTTTTCCGGAGGCATGGCCCTTCGGCGCCCCGACCCGGTAGCGCCGGTCGGAAATGCTGATGACGCTGCCAAATACCATGACAAACGCACCAAACCACATCCAGGCGATCAGCGGATTGTAGTAAAGCCGCGTCACGAAGCCGCCTTCACTGCCTTCCGGATCGCCGATGACGGCATAAAGATCCCCCATGAACAGGGTATGGATGGCAGCCTCCGTGGTCGGCATCTGGCGCACCGGATAATTGCGCTTTTCAGGGTGCAGGGTGACCACTGGATTGCCATCCTCCGATACCTGGAAGGTGCCTTCGACAATGGTGTAATTGGGCCCTTGGGCCCGGCGCGCGCCCATGAACTTGAAATCATAGCCGGCCAGATTGACGCTTTGGCCCGGCACCATGGTCTGTATTTTCTCGACCTTCCAGCCGCCAGCCCCGGCCATGCCGGCGATGGCGATGGCCAATCCCATGTGCGCCAGGGTCATCCCCCACGAGGCACGTTGCTGCCTGAGCAGACGCGACAAGGCTTGCCGAGGCGCGCTGAACAGTTTGATGCGTTCGGCCAATTCGACCGCCGTCGCCATGAATACCCAGGTCGCGATGGTGATGCCGACTATGCCCATGAACGGGCCATCAAAGGCGATTGCCAGCATCGCCGCCAGCACAAGGCCGGTGGCTATGAAAGCCAGCTTCAGGCGCTTCGCCGCCTCGACCATATCGGTGCGCTTCCATGCCAGCACCGGGCCGAAGCCCATGGCGAACAGCATCGGCAGCATCAGCGGAATGAACACGGAATTGAAAAACGGCGGCCCGACCGATACCTTGCCGCCGCCGACGGCATCCAGAAACAACGGATAAAGCGTGCCCAGCAGGACCACGGCGGCGCCGGTACTCATCACCAGATTGTTGAGCAACAACCCGCCTTCCCGCGAGATCGGCTTGAACACGCCGGTGCTTTTCAGGGCCGGCGCGCGGATCGCGAACAGCACCAGCGAGCCGCCGATAACGATCAGCAACAGCATCAGGATAAAAACACCGCGTTCCGGATCGGTGGCGAAGGCGTGCACCGACGTCAACACCCCGGAACGGACCAGGAAGGTGCCGAGCAGACTTAGGGAAAAGGCCAGGATGGCCAGAAAGATCGTCCACGCCTTCATGGTGTCGCGTTTTTCAACGACGATCGCCGAATGCAACAGGGCCGTGCCGGCCAGCCACGGCATGAACGAGGCGTTTTCGACCGGATCCCAGAACCACCAGCCGCCCCAACCGAGCTCGTAATATGCCCACCACGATCCAAGGGCGACGCCGATGGTCAGGAAAGTCCACGCGGCCAGCGTCCACGGCCGCACCCAGCGCGCCCAGGCGGCATCGACCCGGCCTTCGATGAGGGCGGCGATGGCGAACGAAAAGGCCATGGAAAACCCGACGTAGCCCAGATACAGAAACGGCGGGTGGAAAGCCAGGCCCGGATCCTGTAACAGCGGATTCATTTCCTTGCCGTCCAAGGGTATGGGAAATTGCCGCAAGAAAGGATTCGAGGTCAGCAACATGAACAGGTAAAAGCCGACCGCGATCATCGCCTGCACACCCAGCACCCGAGCGCGCAGCGTCGGCGGCAGGTTACCGCCAAACAGCGCCACCGCCGAGCCGAACAACGACAGGATCAGCACCCACAATAGCAACGAGCCTTCGTGGTTCCCCCACACGGCCGAAACCTTGTAGAGCATGGGCATCTTGGAATGGGAATTCTGAACCACATTCAGGACCGAGAAATCCGACGTGACGTGGGAATAGGTCAGGCAGCCAAACGCAAAAGCCACCAGCAGAACCTGTGAATAAGACGATGGCTTGTCCATGGCCATCATCAGCGCGTTGCCCCGGTGCGCCCCGATCATGGGGACGGTGGCCTGAACCAGCGCCACCATCAACGCCAGCACCAGCGCAAAATGTCCGGTCTCGGCGATCATTGCTGCGCCCCCTTATTGATCATGCCCTGGCGCTTCATTTCTTCGCTCATTTCATTCCACTTTCCGGATTTTTTCAAGGCGTCGGCGACTTCCGGCGGCATGTAGGTTTCGTCATGCTTGGCCAGCACCTCGTCGGCGGTGAACAGGCCGCCCGCGTAGGTTCCCTCGGCGACCACGCCCTGCCCCTCGCGGAACAGGTCCGGCAAAATGCCGCGATAGGAAACGTTGACCGTATTGGCCATGTCGGTGACGCGGAACACGACGACGGCGTCGGGCTGCCTCTCGACGCTGCCTTCCTCGACCAGGCCGCCAAGGCGCAAACGTCGATCAGGCACCGGTGTTTTTTCCACAATATCGGTCGGGCTATGGAAAAAGACGATGGATTCTTCGAATGCGCTCAACACCAGGCCAGCAGCAGCCGCAATCAGCAGCAGCGCAAGCCCGACAAATGTCAGTCGCTTATGTTTGCGTTTCACCGGCACCATCCTCATTGCCTGCATCAAGAGATTTAAGTTCGGCGATGGCCGCTTTCTGCCCCCTAAGGCTGGCAATCAACAGGCCGACCATGACCGCCGCGCTAATCAGGTAGCTGGGCCAAACGTAGCCTGCGTACCCGCCCATTGAGAAAAATTCATTCATGGTTCCGGCTAGCTCCCGTGGGCCTGTTTCATGCGTAGCGAACGAACCTTGGTGGCGGCGACTTCGGTGCGAATCCGTATCAGCATCACCCATACATAGTAAGTGTTGAAGGCAACCGCCATCAGTGCCAGTGGCCACAGCATGGATGCATCAATGGTCGGGCCATCCATGCGCATAACGCTGGACGGTTGATGCAAGGTGTTCCACCAGTCGACGGAAAACTTGATGATCGGCACGTTGACGACGCCGACCAACACCAGAATCGATGACGCCTTGATGCCGCGGGTCGGATCATCGAAGGCGTTAATCAGGGCCATGTAGCCGAGATACAAGAACAGCAGCACCAGCATTGAGGTCAGGCGCGCATCCCACACCCACCAGGTTCCCCACATGGGCTTGCCCCACAGCGAGCCGGTGACCAGCGCCAGGAACGTGAACCCGGCACCGATGGGTGCCGTCGCCTTGGCCGCAAGATCGGCCAGCGGATGTTTCCAGATCAGGCCGACGGCGGCCGCCGCCGCCATGGCCATATAACAGAAAAGGCCCATCCACGCCGCCGGCACATGCACATACATGATGCGAACGCTTTCGCCCTGCTGATAATCGGCGGGCGACGCAAACAGGCCGAGATAGAGCCCGGCAGCCCCTAACCCCACGGTCAGCACGGCCATCCACGGCTGGATGATATCGGCAAAGCGCAGAAAACGGGTGGGATTGGCAAAACGGTGTAGCATGTTCTTTTAAACTAGCTCCCAGGGAGTGATTTTGTAACCTCTGACGGTGTTATTGTCACGCGAAGGTGGCCATTTCAGGGCAGAATTAAGATCAGGGGACTATTCTACCGCCTGCCGCAGGGCCGCCGCCGCCGCCCATGGGCTAAGGGCCAGCGCACCGAGCAGGAAACCGCCCAAAATCAATAATTGAGCCCTGGCCTCGAAGCCGCCGACCACCGCATCGACGGCGCTGACCCCGAAGATCAGCACCGGGATGTAAAGCGGCAGGATCAGCAGTGCCAACAGCACGCCACCGCGCCGGGACCCTAAGATCAGGGCCGCGCCGACCGCCCCGATCAGGCTAAGGGAAGGCGTGCCGAGAGCCAGCGCCAGAATCAGTATGGGGAAGCCTTCTGCATTCATGTTCAGCAACACCGCCAGCAGGGGGGCCGCCACGATCAACGGCAGCCCGGTGGTCAGCCAATGGGCGACAACCTTGGCCAGCACGATAATTTCCAGCGCCATCGGGGACAGGGTCAATAATTCCAGCGAGCCATCCTCGTAATCGGTCTGGAACAGACGCTCCAGGGACAGCATGGAAGACAACAGGGCGGCCACCCAGATGACCCCGGCGGCGATGCGGGCCAGAATGTTGGCCTCGGGGCCGACGCCGAACGGAAACAACACCACGGCGATAACGAAAAACATTACCACCATCATGCTGTCCATGCCCTGACGGAAGGCCAGATGCAGGTCGCGGCGGATGATTTGCAGGAAGCCGGTCACGGATTCCCCGTCCTGCCAGCCGAAAAATGGCCTAAATCGAGTGTCTGGAAATTATCGAGGGCCAGATCCGAATGTGTCGAGATCACCACCATGCCGCCGCTCCCCCGGTGGTCGGCGATGGTCCGCTCCAGCCCGGCGATGGTCTGTTTATCCAGCGCCGTGGTTGGCTCGTCGAGCAGCCACAGCGGTGCCGGGGCGGCGACAATGCGCGCCAGATTGACCCGGCGTTTCTGCCCGGCCGACAGGAACCGCCCCGGCACATCGGCCAGATGGTTAATGCCGAGCGCAGACAGCGCCTGAGGGACATTGCCGCCGCCGCTGCGCAAGCTGGCCCAGAAGGCGACGTTTTCTGAAACCGAGAGCACCGGTTTGACGGCATCCAGATGGCCGACGTAATGCAGCCTTCCTGAGTGGGCTTCCGGGTCTTCCGACGTTTCGGCGCCATCAAAGGCGATGACGCCGGATGCCGGATGCAACAATCCCGCCATCAGCCTGAGCAGGCTCGACTTGCCGCTGCCGTTGGAGCCGACCAGCACCAGCGCCCCGCCCCCGGCCAACGTGAAGTCGAGGCCGGAGAACACGATGCGCTCGCTACGCACGCAGGTCAGGTTATTGCCGGTGAATTCACCCATCCGGGCCGCCCTTTGAAAAACAATTTAATTTCAGGGGGCAAGGTATATCAAAAAGCCCTTTTATGAAAAAAAAAGTCGACCGGACGCTGAGAAGCAAAAATCCGGTCGACAGGTTGAGGCGTTATCATGTTCCCTTGAGCATACAAAAGGAAACAGACCTCTTAGGGGACCAGAGAGGGGGGTCTCTGGGTATGCGGACTTGGGTAATCCGCATGACGATCATATAAACCGGGGAGTGTGGCAACTTTATGACAGCAGGCCCCTCAATTAAGGCAAAACTGTGATTTTTTCACTGGTAGCGAAGGGGGGGCAATCCAAGATATGATCTGCTCCCGTTATTCGAATAAGGACACCGCCATGACCGCCTTTGGCCACGATACCCTGAAGACCCGCCGCAGCCTTGATGTCGATGGCAAATCTTATGACTATTACAGCTTATCGGCGGCCGCCGACGCCGGCCTTGGTGATATTTCAAAACTGCCCTTCTCGCTAAAGGTGCTGCTCGAAAATCTGCTCAGGTGGGAAGACGGGCGCACGGTCACCGTAGAAGATATTAAAGGCATGGCCGGATGGCTGGAAAACCGGCGCTCGGATCGGGAAATCGCCTATCGTCCGGCGCGCGTATTGATGCAGGATTTTACCGGGGTTCCGGCAGTCGTCGATCTGGCCGCCATGCGCGATGCCATGGTCGCCATGGGCGGCGACGCACAGAAGATCAATCCGCTGTCGCCGGTCGATCTGGTCATCGATCATTCGGTGATGATCGATTATTTTGGCACCCCGGACGCCGAACAAATGAACGAGGCGCTGGAGTTCGAGCGCAATCAGGAACGCTATGAGTTCCTGCGCTGGGGGCAGACGGCGTTCGATAATTTCCGGGTGGTGCCGCCGGGCACCGGCATCTGCCATCAGGTCAACGTGGAATACCTGGCCCAGGTGGTTTGGACCGGCGGCGATGGGGGCAACGTCGCCTACCCTGATACCCTGGTCGGCACCGATAGCCACACCACCATGGTCAA
>JABMOQ010000151.1 GCA_013204045.1 Rhodospirillaceae bacterium
CACAGAATATTGCTTTCCACGAGGTTGGCCGTCAGGCGATCATGGCCGATCCCGACTGGCACGGCGGCGATTACCTGTCCCACGACACCCGGCCCCATCGGGGCCTGGCGGTTGCGCGCATGGCTGCCCACATCACGTATCTCTCGGAAGCCGCCCTGCATCGCAAGTTCGGCCGCCGCCTGCAGGACCGCAACGCCATCAGCTATGGCTTCGATGCCGACTTTCAGGTTGAAAGCTACCTGCGCCATCAGGGCATTACCTTCGTCGACCGGTTCGATGCCAACTCGTACCTGTATACGACCCGGGCCATGGATTATTTTGATCTGGCCGGCGATTTCGGTGGCGTGCTGGCCAATGCCTTCAAGAATACGAAAACCCGGTTTTGCGTGTTCTCGTTTTCCGACGACTGGCTGTTCCCGACCGAGGGCAACCGCGAGATCGTGCACGCCCTGAACGCCGCCGCCGCCAACGTCAGTTTTGCCGAAATCCCGTCTGACAAGGGCCATGACGCATTTTTGCTGGATGAACCGGAATTCTTCCGGGTGCTATCGGGGTTCCTGGACGGGGCCGCCGAACACCGGGGCCTGCCCCGGCGGGGGAAATAAGACGATGATGACGGAAAACCAGCGCAAATCCATACGTGTCGATCTGCAGGTTATCGCCGACATGATCGCGCCCAACACCCGCGTGCTCGACGTTGGCTGCGGCACCGGCATGCTGCTTGAATACCTGTCCCGTTTCAAACAGGTCGACGGGCGCGGCATCGAGCTCAGCACCGCAGGCGTCAACGCCTGCGTTTCCAACGGGCTTTCGGTGATTCAGGGCGATGCCGACCGGGACCTTAAAGACTACCCAGATCAGGCCTTCGACTACGTGGTGCTCAGCCAGACCTTGCAGGCCATGACCGCGCCGAAAAATGTGCTCGAACAGATGTTGCGCATCGGCAAGCACGCCATTGTCTCGTTTCCCAACTTCGCCCACTGGCGGGTGCGGGCCCATCTGGTTTTAAAGGGGCGCATGCCGGTCAGCGATACGTTGCCCTTTGAATGGTACGAAACGCCGAATATTCATTTTTGCACGATCAAGGACTTCACCATGCTGTGCCGTGACCTGGGGATTACGGTCGAGCGGTCGATGGCGCTTGATCCGTCCGGCGCCTCGGTCCGGCGTGTCGATCTGGCGCCATTCCTGTCCAATCTGCTGGGCGAACAGGCGGTTTTCCTGCTTAGAAAATAAGCCTTATTATACCTAGGTATAGGTCTCTATATATTTCTTGACACATTAAGAAATAGCCCGGCCTGTCCTATAACTTGTAAATTGGCCGGTAATTCAGTATTTACTGGCGTGACGGAACAATGGCCTGGAACAAACAAGAAGCCGCAACGCCTGGGAACGCTTAAGAGAGGATACAAGAATGAACCTTAACATCAGCGGTCGCCTGATCGGCGGCTTCGCCGCAATGGGCCTTATTCTGGCAATTGCCGTTGGCACGACCATCTTCGAGGTCTCGGCCATTGACAAGACGGCGACCCGTATTGTTGAGCTGCGCATGCCGACGGCGGCGGCCAGTTCCAACATGGTCAAGAATATTCAGGCATCGCTGGCCGCCTTGCGTGGCTACATGCTGACCGGTGCAGAGGGATTCAAGAGCCAGCGCGCCGAAGTGTGGGCCGATATCGACAAGACTGTCGCCGACATGGACGAGTTGTCGAAAAGCTGGACCAATCCGAAAAACGTCGAGAACCTGCAAGTGTTCAAGGGCGTGATCGAGGAATTCCGCATCGCCCAGCAGCAAGTTGAAGATATTGCCAAGACGCCGGAAGAACAGCCGGCAACCTTGATCCTGACCCGTGACGCGGCCCCGCTGGCCGGGGTGATGATCAAAAGCATCTCGAAGATGATCGATCTGGAATTGCAGGGCCAGGGTGGCACCGGCGGCGACCGGCTGCAAATCCTGGGCATGATGGCCGATACCCGCGGCTCGTTCGGCCTCGGCCTTGCCAACATCCGCGCCTATCTTTTGACCGGCGACGACAAGTTCGCCAAGAATTTCGATAGCTTGTGGGAGAAAAATACCAAGCGCTTCGGCGATCTTTCCGGGCAGGTGGCAAACCTGTCGGCCGATCAACAGGCCGCCTTTAATGACTTCGCCACCAATCGCAAGGACTTCGCGCCACTGCCGCCGAAGATGTTCAGCATTCGCGGATCCAAAAAATGGAACATGGCCAACTATACGCTGGTCACCGAGGCGGCCCCCCGCGCCAGCAAGCTTCTGAACACCCTGTTGGGTGAAAAGAACGAAGAAGGCGTGCGCGAAGGCGGTATGCAACGCAACCAGCAGCGCCTTCTCGATAATGATTCTGACGCAAACCACAGTTTAGTCAGCGATCTGCTGACAATTTCATGGGCCGTGCTGGCCATCGGCCTAGTCGTCGCCGGTACCGTTGCATTCTTTATCGTTCGATCCATTGTCGGCCCGATCAACGGCATGACCGCCGCCATGGGCAGTCTCGCCGAAGGCAACCTGGAAACGGCTGTTCCCTCCCTGGAGGCCACCGACGAAATCGGCCACATGGCGAAGGCCGTGCAGGTGTTCAAGGAGAACGCCATCCGCGTCAAACAAATGGAAGCCGAAGCCAAGGTGCAGGCAAAGCGCGCCGTCGAGGAAAAGACGGCAATGATGAACAAGATGGCCGACGATTTCCAGGCCAGCGTCGGCGGGGTTGTTCAATCGGTGTCGTCATCGGCGACGGAACTTCAGTCGTCGGCGGAATCGCTTTCCGCCATCGCCACCGAAACCAACAGCCAGGCAACCACTGTGGCGGCGGCTTCTGAAGAAGCCTCGACCAATGTGCAAACGGTGGCCTCGGCGGCCGAGGAACTGTCATCGTCGATCGGCGAGATCAGCCGTCAGGTGCAACAATCCAGCAAGATCGCCGGAAGTGCGGTGACCGAAGCGGAACGCGCCAATAAAATGGTCAATGGCCTGGCCGATGCGGCCAGCAAGATTGGCGAGGTCGTGGCTTTGATTACCGACATCGCCGATCAGACCAACCTGCTGGCGTTGAACGCGACCATCGAAGCGGCCCGCGCCGGCGATGCCGGCAAGGGCTTCGCGGTCGTCGCCTCCGAGGTTAAAAACCTGGCCAATCAGACCGCCAAGGCGACCGAGGAAATCAGTGCCCAAATCGGCGGCATCCAGGGTGCCACCAAGGACTCGGCGGATGCCATTCAGGGCATCTCCAAGACCATCGGCGAGATCAACGAGATCGCGTCGGCCATTGCTGCCGCCGTTGAAGAGCAAGGGGCGGCGACCCAGGAAATCGCCCGCAATGTGGAACAGGCCGCCGCCGGTACCGGCGAGGTTTCGTCGAACATTGCCGGTGTCACGCAAGCAGCCGGTGAATCCGGCCAGGCCGCAGCCCAGGTGCTTGATGCGGCAAGTGAGCTGTCGCGGCAGTCAGAAACCCTGAAGGTTGAAGTGAACAAGTTCATGGATCAGGTTCGCAAAGCCTGACCCTGAAGCAAACCGTTAAAGGAAAGCCCCGGAATGTTTTGTTCCGGGGTTTTTTTATCCCATGCTTTAACCG
Source organism: Rhodospirillaceae bacterium (assembly GCA_013204045.1). Lineage (GTDB taxonomy): Bacteria > Pseudomonadota > Alphaproteobacteria > Rhodospirillales > JABHCV01 > JABMOQ01. The sequence continues at coordinate 3,591 of JABMOQ010000151.1, forward strand.
CGCGTCGATATATCCGGGCTGTGCTGGGGTACACGGACAAACCGGGCCCGCTTTTTGGCCTCGGTGTGGCCGGCGTAGATCTGCTTGGTCGCCTCGGTGATGACCACACCGGAAAAACCATTGAACCAGCGCTCGCCAATCTCTTCAATCGCCGCCGCCGACGTCAGCGCCAACCGGGATGCGGTCGGCGGTGTGAACAGGGCGCCCCGGGTCTGCACCGGGGTGAACATGTTTTCACGCAACACCTGGGATAGCTGGCGCGGTGAATAGGGCCTGCCGCGCCCGAACGGCGTGCGCTCGAAACGCGTCCAGACGCCGCGCCGGTTCGGCACCACCACTATCAAGCGGCCACCGCCCGACAGCACCCGCCACACCTCGCGCATCATCGGGCGAACATTCTCGGTGCACTCCAGCGCATGAACCAGCAGCACCCGGTCAACGGACATGTCGGCGAAAGGCAGCTCGAATTCCTCGACCAGGGTGGTCAGGCCGTCGGTTTCGCCGGGCCAGTGCAGCACCCCCTGGGCCGCCGGCATGGCCGCCATAACCCGACTCGCCTCGGGACGGAACGGGCCCAGGTAGGGCGTCGTAAAACCGATGCCCAGAACATTCATGGCGCGCACGTCTGGCCAGGTCTGGCGAATGGCACGCCTGATCATGCGCTGGGCGACGGCGCCAAGCGTGGTATTGTAAAAATCCCTGAGATCGACAACATCAGTCCACATATCCAGATGACTTTAGCATATTTATCGGCAGATAGGGGTGATAGGCTTACCGCCCCATACTCGATTTCCAGAGGCCTTAATAATGTCCGATCTCGAAATTCTCCTGATTCCGGTGATGAGCGACAATTATATCTATCTGGTCCACGATTCAGATAGCGGCGAGACGGCGGCCGTCGATCCGGCGGAGGCGGCGCCGGTACTGGACGCCCTTGCCCGGAAGGGCTGGACGCTCACCCATATCCTCAACACCCACCATCATGGTGACCACACCGGCGGCAACATGGAGCTTAAAAACGCCAGTGGTTGCACCATTATCGGGGCCGCTGCCGATGCGGCGCGCATCCCCGGTATCGATGTGCAAGTGGCTGATGGGGACGGCGTTCAAATTGGCGATCACCGGGCGGTGGTGTTTGATGTGCCCGGCCACACAAGCGGCCATATTGCTTACTGGTTCGAAGGCGCATCCGCGTTATTCCCCGGCGATTGCCTGTTTTCCCTGGGCTGCGGGCGACTGTTCGAAGGTTCCGCCGAACAAATGTGGCGCTCCCTGTTGAAGTTGCGCGCCTTGCCCGATGACACCCGCATCTATCCGGCCCACGAATACACCAATGCCAACGCCGATTTTGCCCTTAGCATCGATGCTGCCAACCCGGCCTTAAAGCGCCGCGCCGATGAAGTTGTGAAATTGCGCCAAGCCGGCAAACCAACACTGCCGGCGCTGATGGGCGAGGAGAAAGCCTGCAACCCGTTCCTGCGCGCCGACTCAAGTGACCTGCTCGCGGCCACCGGACTTTCCGGCCAGGACCCGGTCTCGGCGTTCGCCGAAATTCGCCGCCGCAAGGATAATTTTTAGGAGCCGACAAATGAAGCTGCGCTATTCCCCGTTCTCGCCCTACGTTCGCAAGGTCATGGCCGTCGCCATGGAAACCGGCCTCGAAGGCAAGATACAGATAATCCCCACCGACAGCCGCAAGGGCGATCCCGAACTGGCCAAGGAAAACCCCCTGAGCAAGGTGCCGACGTTGACAACGGACGGCGGCGAAATGCTGTACGATTCCCGGGTTATTTGTGAATACCTGGACAGCCTGCACGACGGGGCCAAGTTGTTTCCCCCTGCTGGCGGGGCGCGCTGGACGGCGCTGCGGCGTCAGGCTCTGGCCGACGGCATCATGGATGCCGCGTTGCTCGGGGTTTATGAAAACTTGCGTCCCGAAGGCGAACGCTCGGCAGACTGGATCGCCAGGCAAAAAGGTAAAATCGCCGCCGCCCTCGATGTTCTGGAAGAAGAAGCCGACGATTTTGGCAATGGCGTCGACATCGGCCTGTTAACGATTGGCTGTGCCCTTGGCTATCTCGACCTTCGCTACGCCGATGACAGCTGGCGGTCCGACCACCCGGCCCTGGCCGATTGGCTGGACGTCTTCGGCGAGCGCAAATCGATGACCGCGACGGCCCCTAAGGGGCCTTCCTGAAGATCATATCTTTCGACGCCAGCACCGCGCCGCCGACGATCAATGCGCAGGCGATGGCGATGGCTGGGGAAGCCTCACCCAATCCAAAGACAATCAGCAGCACCGTCGAGAGCAACGGGGCAGCGTAGGACATGGCGCCGAGGGCCTGAATGTTGCCGCGCTTGACCCCGTAATCCCAGGCGAAGAAAGCGGCCCCGACAGGGCCCAGGCCGAGTCCCAGCACCGCCAGCCACTGGCCGCCCTCTGGCCATATGGTTGTTTCGAAAGCCTGATGGGCGAGCATGGCAAGCACCGCGGTCACGCCGCAAAAGCCGCCGATGGCGTCGGTCGGGATATGGGCGAAACGGCGGCTGAGCACCGAATAGGCCGACCAGGTCACGGCGCACACCGCCGCCATGGCATAGCCGAACACATATTGGCTGCGAAAGCCGATACTGCCGCCATCCATCCCGGTGACCAGCACCACCGATCCGGCGAGACCGGCGAAGGCCCCGGCCACATGCCACCAGCGCAACCGTTCGCCGGGCAGCAGGCCCGAAAAAACGACGATCAGCAAGGGCCACAGATAGGCGATCAACCCGGCCTCGATGGGCGGCGCATTACGCAGGGCCAGAAAATAAAAAAAGTGATAACCGAACAACCCGCCAACCCCGAGGGCCCACACCGGCAGCGGCCACTTCAGGTGTCGGATGATACTGCCCCCCGCCAGCGTCCACGTGCATAGGGCGACGACGAAGGCGATGGAGAAAGCCATGGCGATAAGCTGGAACGGCGGCACTTGCCCGGTCAACGTGGTTAGCAGGGCGAGGGTCGACCACATGAGAATCGCAGTGGCGCCGATCAGGGTCGGCCGCGAAGATAGGACGGCGCCGTTCAACTGCCGGCGGCAGGGTGGGGCGTGAAAGGCAGGCCGGGGCAAACGTTTTTGAAGTGGCCTTCAAATTCCTTCAACAGGGTCACAGCGGTTTTACGTTCGTCATACCAGCCAGGGAAGCGGCCCTTGATCAGCCGAACAGTTTTTACATAGCGGCGCACCGCCGGCTCGTTCAAGTCAGGGTAAGTGCCGCGCACGGATTCAAGAAACCATCTGGCAAACAGATTGGCCTCATACTCGACAAAACCGCTGCTTGATCCCTTGTGATTGGCCTGCCAGACGACGCCCTCCACATCGACGCTATCGCGGCCGCACCAGTCATACATGGGCCACAGGCGGCCATCGGCTTCCTGCCGACCGTGTCCGGCCATTTCATGGACCAGGGTGGCAGCCAGGGAATAGATCGTGTTCTCGAACGCCGGGTCTTCGTCAATGCTGGTCGCCGAAATGTTGACCACGTAATCCCCATCCCAGTAGGTAAATGAGGCCGGGCCAATCTTACCGGTGTAATAGATCACCCGGTGGCCGCTTGAGTTGACGGCGCGCATCAACGAGAAAATCGCCGGCGCCTTGCCCTCGATCAGGTCGATGGCGTCGCGGATTTTGGCGAAAAAAGCCTTATCGGAAAGAAATCCCGCAGTCGATACACCGGAACCGACAAGCGTCATGCCCTTGTAGGAAATCCGTGGCAGCGATCCCGATTGCCCGGCGAAACCCGGCTTCGGATAGCGCGCCTGCGACCGCTCCTGGGCCGGTTTTATCTTGTCGCCTGCATCGCCAACATTTCCGTAAAAGGCGACCTTTCTGACATTGGAGGTGCCCGCATCCGCGCTCGCCTGGGACGGCGCCAGCAGGCAGGTGGAAAAAACCGCCGTGGCGGCAAGGGCCGACGCATAAAACCAGTTTTTGAAAAGGCGCTTCGACATCATAACCTGACAACCGGCATAAAGAATCAGCGAGGCGACAGCATATCGCCTTCGCCATTGATTCTTATAATAATTTTGTTAATAGACCGTTTATATGACAGGGACCTGAAGCCTGATCAGGCCATATATTGGCCGCCGTTGACGCTCAGGGTCGATCCGGTGATGTAGCCGGCCTTGTCGGCGGCCAGGAACACCACGCAACGGGCCACTTCGTCGGGCTCGCCCAGACGCCCGACCGGGATCAATGGAATAATCTTGGTGTTCACCACCTCTTCAGGGACGGCGCGCACCATTTCGGTGCCGATATAGCCGGGCGCGATGGCGTTGACGGTGATGCCCTTGGCGGCATTTTCCTGGGCCACCGCCTTGGTGAAGCCGATGTCGCCGGCCTTGGCGGCGGAATAGTTGGCCTGCCCGAATTGGCCTTTCAGACCGTTGATTGAACTGATGTTGATGATGCGGCCGAAACCGCGGCCGCGCATGCCCTCGATAACGTTACGGGTCATGTTGAACAGGCCGTTCAGGTTGGTGCCAATAACCGCCGACCATTGTTCGGGGGACATTTTATGCAGCATCGCGTCGCGGACGATGCCGGCGTTGTTGACCAGCACCTCGACCGGGCCCAGGTCTTTTTCAATCTGCGTAATGGCGGCGGCGCAGGCGTCAAAGTCGCCGACGTCGAACTTGTAAACGGGAATGCCGGTTTCTTCATTAAAGGCATTAGCCGCCTCGTCGTTGCCGGCGTAATTGGCGGCGACGGTATAGCCTTCTTCGTTCAGGGCATTGCAGATGGCCGCGCCAATGCCACGCGTTCCCCCGGTAACCAGCGCGATACGACTCATAATAACCTCTCTGTCACGCAGGGGCTTGGCTGCCCCGAATATTATTTAAGGGGCTATGCTATCCCCTTTCCACGCACATGGCTATTCCCATGCCGCCGCCGATGCACAAGGTCGCAAGGCCTTTCTTGGCGTCGCGGCGCTGCATTTCATAAAGCAGCGTCACCAGAACCCGGGCGCCGCTGGCGCCGATGGGGTGGCCAATGGCGATGGCGCCGCCATTGACGTTGACCTTGCCGGTGTCCCAGCCCATGTCCGCATTCACGGCACAGGCCTGGGCGGCGAAGGCTTCATTGGCCTCGATCAGGTCCAGATCATCGACGGTCCACCCGGCTTTTTCCAGGGCGGCGCGGCTGGCCGGGATCGGCCCGGTGCCCATGATCGCCGGATCGACGCCGGCGGTGGCCCACGAAACGATGCGGGCCAAGGGCTTGATGCCGCGCTTGTCGGCTTCGTCGGCGCTCATCAGTACGACGGCGGCGGCACCGTCATTGATGCCCGACGCATTGCCCGCAGTTACCGTGCCGTCCTTGGCGAAGGCCGGACGCAAACTGCCGAGACCCTCTGCCGTAACCCCCGGCTTCGGGTATTCGTCCGTATCGACAACGGTTTCGCCCTTGCGGGACTTGATGGTGACCGGCACGATTTCGTCTTTGAAGCGGCCCTCGTTCATGGCCGCTTCCGCCTTGTTCTGGGAGCCTGCGGCGAAGGCGTCCTGTTCCTCGCGGCTCAGATGCCATTTCTCGGCGATGTTTTCTGCCGTGGTGCCCATGTGATAGCCGTTAAAGGCATCCCACAGGCCATCGCTGATCATGGTATCCACCAGTTCACCGTTGCCCATCTTGATGCCGTTACGCAAATTCATGGCATGCACCGACTGGCTCATGCTTTCCTGGCCGCCGGCGACCACGATTGAGGCATCGCCAAGTTGAATTGCCTGACTGCCCAGCGCCACCGAGCGCAGGCCCGAACCGCACAGCTGATTAATGCCGTAGGCCGTGCTTGTCACCGGCACGCCGGCATTGACGGCGGCCTGACGGGCCGGGTTCTGGCCGGCACCGGCGGCAAGGATCTGCCCCATGATGACTTCCGAGACATCCTCAGGCGAGACCTTGGCCCGGCTCAATGCTTCGGCAATGGCAATGGAGCCCAGATCATGGGCGGGCAGCGAGCTTAAAGAGCCGAGGAAAGCACCGACCGGGGTGCGGGCGGCGCTGGCGATGACGACATCTGTCATGGTGAAATCCTCCTGATGAAATTGGGGCTTTCATCCGTTATAGAACTGGCCCAAATAGGCGGCAAGGCAAATAATGCTGCACCGCACAATTCCTGTTGACTGGCACCATCCCAAGATTAGCGGCAAGCCTTCTCCAGCCATTTGGCCAGTGGCTCGAACAGTTGCTTTTTGGCCTTAGAGCCGACGACCATGCCGATGTGCCCGGCCTGCAATCGAAGCACCGAGGCGTCGGGCAGAAGGTCAGCCACCGGCGCGCTTGATTCTGGCGGCACGATATAGTCGTTCTCCGGCACGATCACCAGGGACGGCATATGGATGTCCTCCGGGCGCACCGGCGCACCGCCGATAATCCAGTCACCACGATCGGGCCGGTTTTCCACGTACCAGCCGATCAGACATTCCCGGGCCGTCGGCCCGGCCAACGCGACCCCGTCGTTGAGCCAGTCTTCCAGTGCCGTAAATTCAAGTGCCCGCGCCGATTTTTTGTTGAGGCTCGAAAAGGCGCGGAATTTTTTCGACGCCAGATTGGGGTCGAGGCCGGTGAACATGGTCTGCAACATATCGACGGGCAGGTAGCCGACGGTTTCCAGCATCTGTTCAATAACCGGTGCCATGGCTTTCAACATTCTTGTCTTGCCGGGGTCCAGGCTGTGAAAATTCCACGGCGTCGCCATCAATACCAGACTTGAAACCCTGTCCGGGTTGGCTCCGGCCAAGGCCATCGACAGCAGGCCCCCCATGCAGTAACCGACCACCGGAACCGGCCCACGGGCCAGTTCATTGACGGCTTTCAGGGCGGCGGTCAGGCGCTGGCCGATGTAGGCGTCGAGATCGAATGTTTTTTCTTCATCGCCCGGGGCCCCCCAGTCAACAAGCAGGGGCCGAAATCCGCGCCCCGCCAGGTCCCGCAACAAGCTGCGTTTCTCCGATATATCAAGGACATAGCCACGGTTAACCAGGGCAGGCACGAACAGCACGATGGGCCCGTCCGGGCGGCTCGAAAAGGCCCCGTAATCGAGAATGCGGCTCGTTCCTTCAGTCCAGATGACGGGCGGTTCGGGTGGCCGTGAGGGGCCGGGCATGGCGCGGTAGGCTTTGATGCCATCGGCGAAGGCGGCCAGGCGGTTATTGGCTTCCGCCTGGACGGCGCTTGCAAAAATTTCAGGGTCGCTTTGCTGTAGCTTTTTTTGCAGCTCGCTTGCTCTTTCCGCCAGACGCGGACTCCAGTTTAGCGATCCGTTGTTCAAGCTCGGCAATGCGGCCAAGGAGCTGATCCAGGTCAGGTTCTGTATGGCCATGTGAAGGGCCAGCGGACGTGGCCCCTGTCGGTTTCGCCGCGTGGTTGTTTGTGGAACCGGCATGGAATTGTTCCCCTGCATTAATTTTGTAAGCTTCCGCCATCTGCTGGCCGATGGCGGCGAAGGCGGCGGATGAGCCGTTCATCAGTTCGACGGATTTTGCCACGGCCTCGGCGACCTCGCCGTCGGCGGCCATGTCGACAAGATGCTCCTGCCAAAGATCCATATACTTTTTGGCCAGATCTTCCATATCCGCCTGCTTGGTCATTGGTCGTCCTAAAAACTCTTATAAGCCCCTGAAACTATAGCCCGACAACCTTCGCCGGGAAACCCCGCTACGCGCCCCCCCTATTTACTTTGCATTGCAGCATTTCCCTTGAAATGGTTATATGATGCGACGGCAATAGTCGTATTGCCGCGCCGCATCGCAGGTGCGGAAAAATAGTTCTTTAATAATACTGGACGACCGGAATATGGCCGATACCACCGCCACCAAGGAAGCACCGATCACGATCAAGAAGTACGCCAACCGGCGGCTCTATAACACCTCGACCAGCAGTTACGTGACCCTTGATCACCTGTCGCAGATGGTCAAGGACGGTGCCGATTTTGTTGTTTTTGACGCCAAGTCCGGCGAAGACATCACCCGTCAGGTGCTGACCCATATTATTGTCGAAGAAGAATCAAAGGGCCAGAACCTGCTGCCGATCAAATTCCTCAGGCACCTGATCAGCTTTTACGGCGACAGCCTGCAATCGCTGGTGCCGCGGTATCTGGATCATTCCATGGGGTCATTTGCGCGCAATCAAGACCAGATGCGTCACTACATGCGCGATGCCCTCGACGGGCTGGCGCCGTTTCAACAATTTGAAGATATGGGCAAACAGAACATGGCCCTGTTTGAAAGCGCCATGAAGATGTTCACCCCGTTCTATGACGCCGAAGGTGCCGACCACGATGCAGGTAATACCCCTAAAAAAAAGAGGGCTGGGGGTGGCGCGCCGAAACCGGACGAGGGCATAGACGACATGCGGGCCAAGCTGGAGGCCATGCAGCGCCAGCTTGACGACATAAAAAACAGCAAGGGTGACTCTTAAGAACGTGGCGATCCGCTATATTAGTGCTATATGTTAAATATGGCTGAAGTTCCCGGATGGCTCAGGCGCCTCTGGCAGTAACAGGAGATAATCGTGGCTGATATTAGTTTGGTTGGTTCCATACAGGCTATTGCACCAGCGAAAGCTGTGAGCGAGCGGGAACCGACCATCCGTGCCGTGGAAAAGGCGCCGGAAGAAGGCGAAAACCACACGGAAATTAATGCCCGTCCCGTCCCTTCCAGCGACCCGGCAGAAGAACAGGCGATAGCAAAGCGCGGCGGATTGATCGATTTAAGGGCCTGATCTTCTAGGGGATATTTCAAAAATAAATTGTTGAAATATATTCTCAATCTCCCAAATGACTCCCACGTAATCAACGACGATAGGAGAAAATATTGGCCGAGATTGGTTCCATTAGCTTCACACAGGCACTGTCACCCACATATGAATCGCCTTCCCAGCGACGCAGCGATACGGCGGGAAGAAGGCTAACGGATGTCACCCCACCCAAGACCGCGCAGGCAAAAACCGACGTTCCACAAGGCAATCCTGTCGAAGTCGCGGCGGCAACCACGATCCCGACCTACCAGTCGTCAGGCAAACCGGCCACGACCGGACGCGGTGGTTTCATAAATATTGAGGCCTAGCTCTAGCGGTCAGGGAATTTCGCGCAGCACCCGAAAACCGATGCCGTAGCTTTTAACCCGGGCGTCGTTTTTCCAACGCCACGCCGAGCGCAGGTTCTTGGAAAAATAATACCACGATCCGGAA
>JABMOQ010000152.1 GCA_013204045.1 Rhodospirillaceae bacterium
AAACAATTCGGCAGCCATTGGTGGTTGCGCCATCTGGCGGTTATTTCAATCGCCCTTGGCGGAGTTTACCTGTTTCAGGAATCCCGTGCCGAATGGTCGGAAATGCATCGCTGGAACCGGGCTGTCGGTGATATGAGTCTGGTGCTTGTTTCTATGGTCATGGTCGTAGGGCCCTTGGCAAGGCTATGGCCCCGGCTGAATTTCTTGCTTCCGTGGCGCAGGGAACTGGGCATCCATGCCATTGTTCTTGCCGCCGTGCACACCTTTATTATTCTGGTGGGATGGATTGAATGGGATTTCATGCGTCTGGTCGGTTTCGAATTTTTGCAAAGCGCCGAACGATACGTCATGTTGCAGCACGGATTCGCACTGGCCAATATTGTAGGGATCGTTGCCCTTCTATACGGGACCGTCCTGGCAGTTTCGTCCAACAACCGCAGTTTGAAAATTCTTGGCGGTTCTGCATGGAAATTCGTCCAGCAGGGCGCATATGTGCTTTGGGTGCTGGTGCTGATTCATACGGCCTATTTCCTTTATCTCCACTTTCTTCACTTTCATCGGCCAGTGCCTGAGCCAAACTGGGGACAGGGGCCATTTGCAATTTTGGTACTGGTGGTCTTCCTGCTTCAGGCGGCTGCCTTTATCAAAACCTGGCGCGGCAAAAAAGAACGGGCAAGGGCCTGAGAAAAAGGGTGTTGACTTTCCCGTTGCGGGAAGTCCGATGATAACCGTCGGGTCATTCAGAAACAAAAGAGTCTAAAAATGAAATATTTCCTTGGCGCGATCGCCGTACTGTTTATGTCCACAAGCGTTATGGCGCAACCGGCGCCGCTGGAAGAATTACCCCATATCCACGCCATCGCCACGTCCAAGTCATTGCCGGGGCGGTTTTATCTGGCGACTCACGAAGGCCTTTTTCTGGCATCCGATGATGGAACGGCGGAACGGGTGTCGGCGGTGAAATCGGATTTCATGTCCATGACCGTGCTGCCGGGCGGCAAGGGTCTGCTGGCCGGAGGGCACGAAACTCCGGAAAAAAACCTCGGCGTGATGAAGTCGGTTGATGGTGGCATGATGTGGGAAAAAATAGGCGACGGTGCCGACGGCCCCACCGATTTTCATGTTCTGGCGGCAAGTATCGGGAACCCGGACAGAATCTATGGTTTTGCCAGGGAATTACAGGTTAGTAACGACGGCGGCGCAACGTGGGCGGTGGTCGGCCCCCCCCCGAGCGAACTGTTTGGTCTGGCCGTTTCTTCGCAAAACCCTGACGTCCTATATGCCGCCACCCGTGGCGGCCTGATGCGAAGCGACGATGGTGGACAAAACTGGAAGCTGGCGGCACCAGCAGACAACCCGGCGACCATGGTTCATGTGTCGGATTCGGGAAAGGTTCGCGCATTTGTCTACGGTGTCGGGCTGGTCGAGGCCAGAGAGCCTGACCTGAACTGGAAGACCGTCAACGGAAACTTCAATGACCGCTATCTCTGGGATATGGCGGTCGACAGCAGTGATGCGAACCGGCTGTATGCCCTTGCCGACACAGGAGCCCTGATGACAAGCCCCGATGGGGGCATTAACTGGACGGGCCTGGAAGGCTCAAAACTTCAGACCAGCGACAATATTGCCGCCGGTAAAGTCATATACGAAGACAATTGCCAAGCCTGTCACGGCGTGGATGGTGTCGGCGAAAAACCGGGGGAACCAGAAGCCCGTGATGAATACGGTTTTGTCGCCCCGGCGCTGAACAATGATGCTCATGGCTGGCACCACACAGATCGCCAGCTGGTCGAAACAATCCTTGAAGGTTCTGCCCGCAATGAACGGATGATCGCCTGGAAAGAATTCTTGGCGGCTGACGATGCACGGCAAGTCGTGGCCTACATGAAAAGCCTGTGGAATTTCCGGTCTCTCGCCTGTCAGGGGCCGAAGCATATGGCCTGCATGCGCTAAGGCCTGATAATCAGGTTATTCGGCGGCCGTTTCTGTTTTGTATTTGTCGTCTATTTCATCGTGTTCCAGAATCTCGCGGGCGTGTTCGGTTTCCTGCTGGCGGGCCCACATGGCGGCATAACGCCCGTTCATGGCCAACAACTCCTCATGGTTGCCGCGTTCGGCAATGCGGCCCTGCTCCAGAACCACGATTTCATCGGCGTCGACCACTGTCGACAACCGGTGGGCGATGATCAGGGTGGTGCGGCCCGATGACACCTGTTTCAGGGATTCCTGAATTTCTTTTTCCGTATGGGTGTCGAGGGACGATGTCGCCTCGTCGAACAGGAAGATACCGGGATTTTTAAGAATGGTTCGGGCGATGGCGACGCGCTGTTTCTCGCCGCCCGACAGCTTCAACCCCCGTTCGCCGACCACTGCCTGGTAGCCCTCTGGAAGGGTGATGATAAAATCGTGGATGGCGGCCATGCGCGCCGCTTCCTCGACTTCGTCTTTTGTCGCGCCGGGGCGGCCATAGGCAATGTTGTAATAGATGGAATCGTTGAACAGGACGGTGTCCTGGGGAACGATGCCGATGGCGGCGCGCCAACTCGCCTGGCTGACGTCGCGGGCGTTCTGGCCATCGATCAGCACGGCGCCTTCGGATGCGTCATAGAACCGGAACAGCAATCTTGAAATGGTCGACTTGCCGGCGCCGCTGGCCCCGACGATGGCGACGCTGTGACCCGCCGGCACCTTGAACGAGACATTCTTGAGGATCGGCCGCCTGGAATCATAAGAGAACGAGACGTCCCGGAATTCGACTTCGGCGCCGCTGATGGCCAGTGGCTTGGCCTCGGGACTGTCCTGGACCTCGGCCTTTTCATCGAGCAGGGTAAACATCTGCTCCATATCGATAAGCGAATGCTTGACCTCCCGGTAGCTGGAGCCGAGGAAGCTGAGCGGGATATAAAGCTGCAACAGGTACATGTTGACCAGCACAAAGTCGCCGACCGTCATGGTTCCGCCCGCAACCCCGTGACCGGCCATGATCATGATGATGGTGGCGCCGGCGGCGATGATTGCGCCCTGTCCGGTGTTGAGGATCGACAGTGTGGTCTTCGCCGTCACCGCCGCGTCCTCGTAGTTTTGCATGGCCTGATCGAAACGCCGGGCCTCGTGTTCCTCGTTGCCGAAGTATTTGACCGTTTCATAGTTGATCAAGCTGTCGATGGCCTTTGAATGGGCCTCGGAGTCGCTGTCGTTCATGGTGCGGCGAAATTTGATCCGCCATTCGGTGATGATCACCGTCCAGATGACGTAGCCGGCGATGGTCAGCGCCGTCGCCATGGCGAACCAGCCGTCGAACATGCTCCATAGCAGCACGCAGACCAGGACAATTTCGATCATTGTCGGCACGATGTTGAACAGCATCATACGCAGCACATATTCGATGCCCTTGGTGCCGCGTTCGATGGCGCGGCTTAGGCCCCCCGTCCGCCGGTCCAGGTGGAAGCGTAGTGCCAGATCATGGATGTGGCGGAAGGTCTGGACCCCGGCCTCGCGGATGGCCCGCTCGGCAACTTTTGCGAATACCGCGCCCTGTAGTTCCTTGAATCCCAACGCCAGCACCCGGATGATGCCATACGCAAGCAGCAGGCCGACGGGAACAACGACGATGGCGGTCTCCACCTTCGTCGCATCGAGGGCGTCAATGGCGTACTTGAGGACAATCGGCACGGCGACGGTGGCCAGCTTGGCCAGCCCCAGCAGCGCCATGGATATGACGACCCTGATCCTGAGGCCCAGCGCATTGGCCGGCCACAGATAGGGCAGCAGGGTGCGCATGGCCTCAAAGTCGGTGCGGGCGCCTGACATGGCGTGCTGATTGTCGCTGCGGCTCATGCTTCTCATGGGGGCGATCTTTTCCGGTTTAATTCAATATATGGGCACGGGGCGACGATTGCCATGTAGCAAGGCAGGAATTAAAGGAAAAACAGGAGTGGCGAGGGGGCCTAGAAACCTTCAATCTGGCGGCGCTTGCGCTCCAGCTTGCGGGCCCGGCTGATTGCTTCGGCCTTCTTGCGGGCGCGGGCCTCGGACGGTTTTTCGTAGGAGCGGCGCTGCTTCATTTCACGCCACAGGCCCTCGCGCTGCATCTTTTTCTTCAAGGCCTTTAATGCCTGATCGACGTTGTTATCGCGGACGCTGACGTACAAGCGGATTCTCCCGGGTTCTCAAAAACGCGCCCATTTTGGGCGCGTCGGGGGGCATCATAGACAGTTTGCACCACACGGGTAAACCAGTCCCTGCGATCTCTCGCCGACCGTTTAAAAAAAACAACATAAACAATGACTTAGATGTTTACGTTTTATTGATAAAGCCCTGATAGCGTGACCATAGAAACACCGGCCTGACATTTTGGAGTATGGCCCTATGCGCTATCAGGTGCGATACGTGGGAAAAATCAAATCATGGGCGGTTATCGATACGCGGGTCGGAGGCAGGGTTGTCGCCCTTCATGATGACAAGGGGAGCGCCGATGCGGCCGCCTGGTGCGAGGAAGAACGCTGGTACAAATGCTCGCCGACCACGACCGGCCTGGCGGCTATTGGGGCATCTTGAAATTTAAATGAATGAACGCAATCCAGGCGAACAACTTTCCAATGGTGAAGTTTACAAACTGGCCGACAGCCTGATGCGACGGCATGGGAAAGACGCCGTAATCGTGGCTTCCATGCGGGCCGGAGAAATGCTTGATATGGGTGACATGGAAGGCTACCGAACCTGGAAACGGCTGATTATGCTGGTTGACGGGATGGCCGCTGACGGTGCGCCGCCGAATATGAACCTGCATTGATGATCGTGAAGCACGGAAAACGAAATAATGGCTGAAGAAGACGAACGACAGACGGAAGGTGATTCTATCCGCGACTCGGACAGTGGAGCCGTTTACGGCATTGCCGTCGATGTGGTTGCCGTGCTTGGCACGTCATGGATGCCGATCAGCCAGATTCTGAAACTCGGTCGTGGCGCCGTCGTTGAACTTGACCGATTGGTCGGCGAAGAAATCGAGCTGATCGCCGAGAATAACGTTATCGCCAAGGGTGAGGTCGTTGTTATTGAAGATCGCCTTGGTGTCAGCATCACCAAAATCATGAAGAGCAAGCAAGGTGGCAGCGAGGCAAGTCGTGACAAGTCGAGTCTTAAAAGGAAGGGCGGATGACATCAAATTCCGAAATCTGGCGCTGCGCCAGCCTGCTGGTCGAGAAATACGGCGACATGGCCTTGAACGGGGCCGCCATCAAGGCCGATGAACTGGCCCGGGCCGGCGACAACGAAGGGCGCTTCGTGTGGCTGGAGGTGACCCGCGCGGTAGAGGAACTGCTCAGCCAAACCCCCCCCGAAAACGCCACCCTTCACTAGCCCTATGGATCTCGCCATCGGACAGGCGCTTGCCTACTTGAAAATTTTTGCCGTCGCCGCGGTTATCATGGGCGCCGTGTGGGCGGTGGTGAAAATCGTCGAAAAGCGCGGCCAGGATAAGTCCTAGCCTTAATCCTATTCCTATTCCTGTTCCAGCTCCTTGCCTTCCGGGAAATCCGTTTGCCGCCAGCCCTCAGCACGGGGAAAGATTTCATAATATTTGCCATCGCGCCCGATCAGCGGGATCGGACGTTCCCAGCGGGTGAACACCCGCCGCATGTTGGCCGAATGGTCGCGGAACACATCGAACTCGCCGGGGTCGTCGGCGAACAGGGTCTCGTAGGCCTGGATAAATTCATCTTTATATTTACGGTCGACGACGTTCAGGTTGTTGATCATCCAGCAGCGGTCTTCGAAGGTCCAGTAGACGGAAATGCCGATGAACAGGTTGTCGCGGGTCACGTAGGGGAAAAACGGAAAAGACCGGCAGGCCATGGAGCGGTTGTCGCGCTCGCAATGGGCCGCCCCGTTGCATTCGATGGCGCAGCAGCTTTTATGCAGGTCGGCGACAATGGCCCGGCCGACCGCATCATTGGGCTTGTAGGGATGCCACATATCGGTACGTGCTTTGAGCAGCTTCCATTCGCTTTTCTGCATCACCGGCACGGCGTTGTCGGTCGAACAGCAAACCGGCTCGCCACCATTCAGGGGCGCACACTTGGCGCCGCAGTCAAAACGCGATACGGGGGCGCTGAAATTCTCGAAGATACGGTGGAAAGTATCGGAGTTGGCGGTTTTGGGCATTTTTCGGGAGCTCTTTCGGGGTTTATTGTCGGTGCGGGTTACATATAGATATTCATTGGCGGGTGTCCAGCATTTCCGGCGTTCCGGTCCGTCCCAACCAGATCACCAGCCCGCCCGCCATCAACAGGAATCCGAACAGGGGGTTGACCCCCAAAAAGCCGGACAGGGGCTCCGTCCAGCCGAGCACGAACAGCGCCAGCAAAGGGGCAAACGCCCTTGCCCCGGCCACGTTGAGGAGCACCGGCACGACCAGCACCGCCAACCCGGCGTCATAGAAATTGGTATTCGGCGACAGCAACGCCGCGCCGGCGGCGGTTATGGTCATGCGCTCGGCCAACCCACCCCCGCCCCATCGCCACAGCCAGACAAGCCCCAGGCCAAGCCCCGCCGTCAGGCCCCAGCCGAGGGTTTGGGCCAGCGTCGATCCGGGCCCCAGCAGGGCGCCGAAGAAGCCCACCATGCCGACCGAATTGGTGGCCTGGGCGGTCAGCGCCGCGGCGTGCATAACGGCGGCGTGGCGGGCCCAGTCGGCGGGCCAGCCCCAGCCCCAATCCATCACCGCCGCGCTAACAAGATACAGGCCGATGGCGACGGGAACCGCACCGATCAGCACCCGCGGCCGATGTCCGATCACGGCCAGCCCCAGGAACGTCAGGCCGTATTGCGGCTTGAACAGCATCAGGCCGAGAAACACCCCGGCCACAATGTCGGCGCCTGAATCCAGGGCCCGCCACGCCGCCACCACCAGCAACAGGGTGAGGACGGTGTTCTGGGCCCCGAACACGGACAGCAGAACCGGATAGAAAGCCAGCAGTCCGGCAAACAGCGCCACTTGATAGTCGCCCAGGCGTGGCACCAGGGGCATCATCAGGCCGACAGCCGCCACCAGCATCCCGGCCATGACCATGACGCAGGCCACATAACCGGCCGTGAACGGCAGCATGGCCAGCGGCGCATAGAGTACGGCGACGAAGGGCGGGTAGGGGAAGGGCAGCAAACCGGGCGCGCCGCCCACCGTGGCGAGGCGCCCGGAAAGGTAGGGCGCCTGAAGGGCGCGGATGGCGTCCCAGTCATAAATCTCGGCCCCGCGGCCTTGCAGGAACAATTTGGCACCGGCATAAAAGCCCGCGTAATCGCTGCCCAGGGTGCCGCCGAAGGTCTGCAGGCCATCGCCGCTGAGCACGGCAGCGAGCACGGCGATAGCAAAACCGATGACCAGCCCGCTGATGGCCGCCACGGCCAGCAGGGTCAGGCGGCGGCGGTCGAGCCACGGGTCCGGCCTGTCCTTAGCCGGCGCCATGGGAACCGCCGGAAAATAGTTCTGTAAAAAAAAAATGAAAAAACAAAGCCATTTTATCCTTTAAAATCAAAGACCCTGGAATCCGAAGCCAATTTATTGCGGACATTTCTGGGATCACCTTACGGGCGGGCAAGGCAAGAATATAGTCCTATAATGGCGGGTATGTCAAGGAAAGTTTTGAGCCGGGCCGGCATCAAGCCCCCGGGAAGTGTATTCAGGGGGGGCAAGGGCGGGCGCGCCCTATTCCCACTCAATGGTTCCCGGCGGTTTGCTGGTAATGTCGTAGGTGACCCGGTTGATGCCGCGCACTTCGTTGCTGATGCGGGTCGACACACGGGCCAGAAATTCCATGTCGAAGTGATAAAAATCCGCCGTCATGCCGTCGGTGGAGGTCACGGCGCGCAGCGCACACACATAATCATAGGTCCGCGCATCGCCCATAACGCCGACTGTCTGCACCGGCAACAGCACGGCGAAGGCCTGCCAGATGGCGTCATACAATCCGGCGTTGGTGATTTCTTCCCGGGAGATGGCGTCCGCATTGCGCAGAATTTCCAGCTTTTCGCGGGTCACCCCGCCGGGCAGGCGAATGGCCAGGCC
>JABMOQ010000153.1 GCA_013204045.1 Rhodospirillaceae bacterium
GAGCTGGGTTCTGCCAAGCCCGATGCCTGCTCACTATTTGGACTGGGCTTCCAGAGGCCCAAAAGACAAGGCGTCGGAGACCCCGCCCGGCAGGGGCAAAAGAAAGCGGCTTATGCGCGGCGAGACGCCTAAAGCGTCTCACCGCGCATAAGCCGCGGCAGTTCCCCGACCAGCCCCATGGCGTGGCCCATGAATATTTTTTTCAGGGGCGGGATCCGGTTGACGGCGGCCAGGCCGACGTCGCGGGCCAGGCGGATCGGCGCGATGTCATTGGAAAATAATCTGTTCAGCGCGTCGGTCATGGCCAGCATCATGGTGTTGTCGAAGCGCCGCCAGCGTTCGTATTTTTCGAGCACCAAAGCGTCGCCGGGATCGAGGCCAAGGCGGTGGGCGTCGGCGAGCACTTCGGCCAGCGCCGCCACATCGCGCAAGCCCATGTTCAATCCCTGTCCGGCGATGGGGTGCATGCCGTGGCTGGCGTCGCCGGCCAGCACCAGTCGATGATCGACCGTCCGGGCCGCGTACTGAAGCGACAGCGGATACCCCCAACGTGGCCCCAACACCTTGATTTCACCGAGAAAATCGCCGAACCGGCTTTTCAGTTCGGCCAAAAACTGATCGTCATCCAGGGCCAGGATGGCCGGCGCCAGATCGCCCCGTTCGGTCCACACGATGGACGACCGGTTGCCGGGCAGGGGCAAAATGGCAAACGGTCCGGCGGGCAGAAAATGTTCGTGGGCGATGTTGTCGTGGGGCAATTCATGTTCGACCGTACAGACGATGCCGGTCTGCTCGTAGGGCCAGCGGGTCACCGGAATGCCGGCGTGATCGCGGGTCGGTGACGTGCGGCCCTCGGCACCGACGACGAGACCCGCCGTGACCGTGCGCCCGTCTTCCAGAATCGCCGAGACATATCCCGGATGGCGTTCAAGATCGGCAATGCGCGCCGGGGCGAGGCGGGTGATGTTGGCGGCCCCCGATAATTTTTTATCCAGGGCCATGCGGATGGAGCGGTTTTCGACCATGTGGCCGAAAGCGTCGTGGCCGATGTCGTTATGGTCGTAGTGCAGGAACATCAGCGAGTCGCCGTCCGACACCCGGATGTCCTTGATCGGGGCGGTGTGCGGTTGCATCAGGGCCCATAAGCCGAGGCCGTCCAGGACCCGCTGGGATGACAGCGCGATGGCCGAGGCGCGGCCGTCGAAGTCGGCCAACAGGCCCTCTGCGGGCGCTTGTGCGTCAACAACGGCGACCTGGAATCCGGCTTGCCCGAGGGCCACGGCCAGGGTTCCCCCGACCAGGCCGCCGCCGGCGATCAGGATATCGGCGTTTATATGTGGGGCGGTGGGGCCTGCCACGGGATGGGCCTCCGATAATTGACTATAATTTAGGCATATATAATATATGCCTATTATTTAAGCATTTAGGGCGGGGTTCAGCCCCACCTTCAACCCTAAGTTTCCCACATAGTCGCCTGAAATTCAACAACCTTTCCCTCTTTGGCCAGAACTGGCACGGGACTTGTAATGGAGTCCCCGGAAGGCCGCGCCCCTGTGGGTCGGGTGCGGCCCAAAAACCGAAAAGGATATATCCATATGAAGATGATCATGGCAGTCATCAAACCGTTCAAGCTTGACGATGTGCGCGAGGCCCTTTCCGACCTCGGCGTCGACGGCATGACGGTCACCGAGGTCAAAGGCTTCGGTCGGCAAAAGGGCCATGCGGAAATTTACCGCGGCGCCGAATACACGGTTCACTTCCTGCCCAAGGTAAAGCTCGAGGTCGCGGTCAAGGCCGACCTGGTCGAAAGCGTCATCGAAGCCATCGCCGCCGCCGCCCAGACCGGCAAGATCGGTGATGGAAAAATATTCACCTACGACATGTCATCGGTGTTGCGTGTGCGTACCGGCGAAACCGGCGACGAAGCCCTTTAGAAAAATGAGGAACATCAAAATGAGCAAGTTTAAAAACAGGCTGCGCCGCGCCGGACTTTCCGGCCTCGCCCTATCGGCCTTCGCAAGCCTTTCCATCAGCCCGGCCATGGCCGGTGAAGTTTCCGAAACCGCCTACATCTTCAACACCCTGTCGTTTATGATTCACGGCTTCCTGGTGATGTTCATGGCCGCCGGTTTCGCCATGCTGGAATCCGGGCTGGTGCGGTCCAAGAACGTCGCCACCATCTGCCTGAAAAATGTTTCTCTTTATGCGGTCGCCGGCCTGATGTTTTACGTGGTCGGTTACAACGCCATGTACATGGGCGTCGATGGTGGTTTCATGGGAACATTCATGCCGTGGAGCGGCGATAACGCAGATGCCCTGGCCGGGAATTTCGATGGCGGTTACACCGCCGAATCCGACTGGTTCTTCCAGATGGTGTTCGTCGCCACCACCGCATCGATCGTGTCGGGCACCGTCGCCGAACGCATCAAGCTGTGGCCATTTTTGGTTTTTGTCGCGGTGCTGGCGGCGGTCATTTATCCGATTACCGGTTCCTGGCAGTGGGGCGGCGGCTGGCTCGCAGAAATGGGCTTTTCCGATTTCGCCGGCTCGACCCTGGTTCATTCGGTCGGCGGCTGGGCGGCGCTATCGGGCGCTATCATCCTCGGCGCCCGCAAAGGCAAGTTTGGCGCCGACGGCTCCGTCCGCCCGATCCCCGGCTCAAGCTTGCCGCTGGCCACCCTTGGCACTTTCATCCTGTGGCTCGGCTGGTTTGGCTTCAACGGCGGCTCGCAACTGGCCCTGGGCTCGGCCGCCGACGCCATCGCCATCTCGACCATCTACATCAACACCAACATTGCCGCCGTCGGCGGTGTCCTCGCGGCCATGGTCTTGACCCAGCTGATCTACAAAAAGGTCGACCTGACCATGGTCCTCAACGGGGCCCTGGCCGGGCTGGTCAGCATCACCGCGGCGCCCGATACGCCGACCCTGGCGTCGGCGTTCCTGATCGGTGCCGTCGGTGGCGTCCTGGTGGTCATCGCCGTACCGCTACTCGACAAGCTCAAAATCGATGATGTGGTCGGTGCCGTTTCCGTGCACCTGGTCGCCGGTATCTGGGGCACCCTCGCCGTGCCGCTGACCAACGACGGCGCCACCTTTGCGGGTCAGCTGACCGGCGTCGCCGCCGTCGGTGGCTTCGTCTTCATCGCCAGCTCGATTGTCTGGCTGGTCCTGAAGTTCACCGTCGGTATCCGGGTCTCGGAAGAAGACGAGATGCTCGGTAGCGATCAAGCAGAGTTGGGCCTCGAGGCCTATCCGGAATTCGGGAGGGGGTCGCAGACCATCTAAAACTTCTCCCCCAGAGCCCTCCCGAGGGTAGAAAGGCCGGTGGGCGACTTGCCCACCGGCCCTTCTTTTTGCCCGGCGCTCTAAAATAATAAGTGAAATTTAAGATATTTATCCCAATCTCCATACGGATGCTTTTTGACGCCCACACGGGAGAGCCCGATGACGCCGAAACCCATACCCGGAACGGCCAACGTTTATGCGCTTTTCCCGGACCCGGCCGCCGACGATGCGGACTTTGACCGCTTGCGCCGGGCGGCCCGCTCGATCGTCGCCGCGGTCGAGGAACAAAAAGCCGCCATCGCCGACTTCCGCGCCACCCTCGACGAATTACGCCAGTCGACCGATAGACTGCAACGCTCCACCCTGAAAAATCTCGACATCGTGGGGCGAGCCTCCGATACGCAGTCCAGCAAGAATCAGGGCTGACTGCCTATAATTTGACCACCCGCCGGGTATTTGCCTGTTTTCTCATCATCCAGCCAACCCCCCCAGCCCCGCTTAACCCCATTTATTGATGTCTTTTCAATGTCTTAGCCTTGTCCCTGAAGGCTGGCATGGAACTTGTAGTGCTTTGGGGCATCAATCACTGTTGAGTGCGACATATTTTCTCGGGGGAGAAACAAGACATGGAAGCGATCCAGTCGGGCGCAGACGTATTTTTTGTCCTTATCGGCGCGGTCATGGTTCTGGCCATGCATTCGGGTTTTGCGTTTCTGGAAGTCGGCACCGTCCGCCACAAGAACCAGGTCAACGCGCTGGTCAAGATCATCGTCGACCTGGCCATGTCGACGGTTGTCTATTTCTTTATCGGCTATTCCGTCGCCTACGGCGTCAATTTTCTTTACAGCGCCAAGCAGCTGGTCGGCGGTTCCGGTGGCGGCTACGCCTTTGCCGCCAGTGGCTATGATCTGGTCAAATTTTTCTTTTTAATGACTTTCGCCGCCGCCATTCCGGCGATTATTTCCGGCGGCATCGCCGAGCGGGCCCGGTTCTGGCCGCAGCTGATCGCCACGGCGATCATCGTCGGCGCTGTCTATCCGGTTTTCGAGGGCATGGTCTGGGGCTCCCGGTTTGGCTTTCAGGGCTGGATGGAAGCCACTTTCGGCTACCCCTTCCATGATTTTGCCGGTTCCGTCGTCGTCCACGCGGTCGGCGGCTGGCTGGCCCTTGGCGCCGTCATCAAGCTGGGGCCGCGCATGGGCCGCTATCGCCGCGACGGCTCGGTGGTCGGCATCCCGCCATCGAGCATTCCGTTCCTGGCGCTGGGCTCATGGATTCTGGTGGTCGGCTGGTTCGGCTTCAACGTCATGAGCGCACAAAGTCTTGCCGGCGTCAGCGGCCTGGTCGCCATGAACTCGCTGCTCGCCATGGTCGGCGGCATTCTGGCGGCCCTGGTCGCCGGCCGCAACGATCCCGGCTTCGTCCATAACGGGGCGCTGGCCGGGCTGGTCGCGGTGTGCGCCGGCTCCGACGTCATGCACCCCATCGGCGCGTTGGTCACCGGGGCGGCGGCTGGCGCCCTTTTCGTCTGGGGCTTTAACCAGTGCCAGAATAAATGGCGCATCGACGATGTGCTCGGCGTTTGGCCGCTGCACGGATTTTGCGGCTTGTGGGGCGGCATCGCCGCCGGCATCTTCGGGCTCGAGGCACTCGGCGGCATGGGCGGGGTCGGCTTTGTCTCTCAAGTGATCGGCACCGGGGTCGGGGTCGGCATCGCCAGCCTGGCCGGATTCGCCGTTTATGGGGGGCTTAAGGCGACCATCGGCATCCGCCTTGATGAAGAAGACGAGTTCCGCGGCGCCGATCTTGCCATCCATTCCATCAGCGCCAATCCGGAAGCCGATGTAACGGGTTAAGCGCTTTGTCACCAATCTTGGTTTGGCTTCCAGAGGCCCAAAAGCCAAGGGGCCGGAGGCCCCGCCCGGCGACTGAGGGGAAATAACACTCTAAGAAGGCGCTTGATCGCCTTCTTAGAGTATTGCGTTAACACCTTGTAAACGCTGCTATCGTAGAACTGTAACATGGCTAGAATCATGACCAGTTCCGGGCCCGGCCCGATCCTGCCCGAGGGTGCCATCACCTTCCTGCGTCGCCGCATGAGCGAATGCTGCGGACTGGTATTGGTGTTGGCGGCCCTGTTTCTGGCTGCCGCCGTTGTTTCCTATTCGCCGGGCGATCCGTCCCTGAACAGTGCCGCCGATGGCGGGCCGCGCAACCTGATGGGATTGCTGGGGGCCTATACCGGCGATCTATTGCTGCAAGCGATGGGCATCATCGGCATTATTCCGGCCGTGGTGCTTGCCGTGTGGGGCACACAAATGATCCGCAAGCGCCCTCCCGGCGTGGTGTGGGCGCGCCTTGCCCTGCTGGTGCTCGCCCTGGCGCTGATGTCGGCCGCCATCAGCCCGCTGCCGATTCCCGATTTCTGGCCGCTGGCGACACGCATCGGCGGCGTTATCGGCTTTGTCCTGTCGAGCGAACTGACGGCGCTCACTGCCCGCGCCGCCGCCGCCGTTGGCCTTGATTTTACGGTCGAGGCGTGGATGATCTCCGCCGCCCTGGTCCTGCCATCCTTGGCCCTGATGGTGACCGTGCTCGGCCTGACCTTTGCCGAATGGCGGCAGATTGGCCGCTGGATCGCCGCCATGCTCGGCTATGGCTGGAGCTGGGCCGTCCATTATGCGCTTCAGGCCGCCGCCCAGGTGCGCGCCGCCCTGCCCGGCCAGCCGGCGCCGACACCGCGCCGCGCCCCCGTCCGCCCGGCGGTGCAAAGAATTGCCCCGGCCCCGAAGGTCGCCCCCAAGGTGGCCAATCCGAAACCCGGTCGCAAGGCCGCCAGCCAACGTCAGGGCAAATTGAAACTGGACGAGGGCGGCGCCTACGAGCTGCCGCCCCTGGACCTGCTGGAAGCGCCGCCACCGACCCCGGCGACCGGCAAGGTCAACAAAGAATCCCTGCAACAGAATGCCCGCCTTCTGGAAACCGTGCTCGACGATTTCGGGGTCCGCGGCGAGATTACCAAGGTCCGCCCCGGCCCCGTCGTCACCCTTTACGAATTGGAACCGGCCCCCGGCACCAAGACATCGCGGGTCATCGGCCTCAGCGATGACATCGCCCGCTCCATGAGCGCGGTTTCCGTTCGCGTCGCCGTGGTTCCGGGCCGCAACGTCATCGGCATCGAGCTTCCCAACCTGGAACGGGAGATGGTTTATCAGCGCGAATTGCTGGCCTCGGCCGATTTCGAGCGGTCCAGCGGTAAACTGAATTTGGCCCTTGGAAAAGATATCGGCGGCAAGCCGGTGACCGTCGATCTGGCGCGCATGCCGCACTTGCTGATTGCCGGGACCACCGGATCGGGCAAGTCGGTCGGCATCAACACCATGATCCTGTCGCTGCTCTACCAGCTGACGCCAGAGCAATGCCGATTTATCATGATCGACCCGAAGATGCTTGAGCTGTCCGTCTACGAAGGTATTCCGCATCTGCTGACGCCGGTGGTCACCGAGCCGTCAAAGGCGATCCTGGCATTGAAGTGGGCGGTCCGCGAAATGGAAGACCGCTACCGGGCCATGTCGCAACTGGGGGTGCGCAACATTTCCGGCTACAACGACCGTTTGGCCGAGGCCGCCAAGAGGGGCGACGTGCTGACCCGCCGCGTGCAGACCGGCTTTGATGAAGGCGGCAAGCCGGTGATGGAGGACATGCCCCTGCCCATGGACCCGCTGCCGCTGATTGTCGTCGTCGTCGACGAAATGGCCGACCTGATGATGGTCGCCGGCAAGGATATCGAGGCCGCCGTCCAGCGCCTGGCGCAAATGGCCCGGGCCGCCGGCATCCATATGATCACCGCGACCCAGCGCCCGTCCGTCGATGTCATCACCGGCGTCATCAAGGCCAACTTCCCGACCCGCATCAGCTTCCAGGTGACATCGAAGATCGACAGCCGCACCATTCTGGGCGAGCAGGGCGCCGAACAGTTATTGGGCCAGGGCGACATGCTGTACATGGCCGGCGGTGGCCGCGTCACCCGCGTACACGGACCGTTCGTTTCCGATGAAGAAGTCGAGCACATTGTCGCCCACCTGAAAGCCCAGGGCACGCCCGAATATATTGATGACGTGACCGAAGAAATAGACGATGCCATCATGTTAAGCGGCGCTGCCGGAAGGCCGTCAGGTGATGAGCTTTACGACGAAGCGGTCGCCATGATCGCCCGCGAAGGCAAGGCGTCGACCAGTTTTATTCAACGCCACCTGCAAATAGGGTATAACCGTGCAGCACGTATTATCGAACGCATGGAGAAAGAAGGCGTTGTCAGCAAAGCAAACCGCGTCGGCCGCCGGGAAGTCCTTATCGGCAACGTCGGCGAAACCGTCCTTTAACAGAATCATTGTCGCCCTGGCCGCGGCGCTGCTGCTGGTTTCCGCCGTCCCGGCCTGGGCCGGGGTCAAACCGGCGACACTGACCGCCGCCGACCGCGCCGACATTCTGCGCATCCAGGCTTACATGAACGGCATCAAAACCATGCAGGCCCGCTTCCTGCAGGCATCAAGCGGCGGCGACTACGCCGAAGGAACGCTGACCCTGTCGCGGCCCGGCAAAATGCGTATCGAATATGATCCCCCTGTGCAGCAGCTGATCGTCGCCGACGGCACCTGGCTGATCTACCACGACAAAGAACTTGAGCAGATGACCCATCTGCCGCTGGGATCGACGCCGGCCGATATTCTGGTACAAGATAACCTGTCCCTGCTCGGTGATGACCCGGTCATTACCCACATCAACCGCGGCAAGCTGGTGATCGCGTTGACGGTGGCGCGCCAAGAGTCCGACGGCGAATCCCTGACTTTTATTTTTTCCGACAAACCGCTGGCCCTGAAAAAGTGGGTGGTGGCCGATGCGCAAGGCGCCCGGACATCCGTATCGCTGCTCAATACCCGCTTCGGAATCGCCGTCGATGAGGGCCTGTTCCATCTCCGGCTGCTCCAACCGAAAAACCGGGAATCCAACAAATAAAAGGGGTTCCGGCCGGACTCCTAAATTAATCGTTGAACCCGTATTTCGCCATTCCCACATGAAGCGTATGGGCCAGTCTGGCCCTGGATGGTCCCCTGCCATCCCAGGGATTCTGTTTAAACATAGATCCCCAAAACGCCCGGCAGCCCCCCGCCGGGCGTTTTTTTTGCGCTGCGTGGGCAGATCAGCAGCAGGCACCTTCCTGTATGGGGGGGCACGGCACGTCGGCGTATGAGCAAAAAACACAGCAATCGCCGGGCTTCGGTTTAAGCACCGCGGCGCACCCCTTGCAGTCATAGAAATACTGACAGACGTCGGTCGGCATGGTTTCCGTTTCCACGTGGCCGCACTCAGGACAGGTCAGGGTCGAGCGAAGCTCGGTCATGGGGTGGTTTGCGGGCGCGCCGGATAGCCGGCAAAGGTCGAGGCTTGGGCAATGGCCGGGAGGCCGACGACGGCGTCGTCATAAACCACGGTCGCGGTTTTTTCTGCCATGCTGACTTTTACCGAAGTAACGCCGGGCACCGCCTCGATCGCCGTCGATACCGTAATCGGGCACAGGGCACAGGTCATGTTCTCCACATCAAGAACGGTGGAGCGCTCGGTCGCCCCGGCCGGAGAGGCTATAAAAATTTGTGCGGCGAGGGCGGCGACATATAAATATTTCATGCTTTTTAGCTCCTTAATAAAAAAGCGGCGCGACAAGGCTGACGACGATTGCGGTGACGGCAAGGCCGCCGCCAACCCACAATCCGATCAGGTTGATCTTTGAATTTATCGGCATGGCGCAGGTGCCGTCGGTGGCGCAGGCGGCACGGCGCGCGGCGCGGGCTTTCCAAAGGCCGGTCCCCACACTGACCGCGGCCAGGCCGATAAAGATCGGCTGATAAGGTGACAGCGCCGTCAGGTTGGACATCCACGCGCCGCCGGCGCCGACGCTGACCAGGGCCAGCGGTAAAATGCAGCATGACGATGCCAGCACCCCGCCCAGCAGGGCGCCCACGGCGCTGGTCTTGGCGGCGGTATCTGTGGCGGGGATTTGTTCTTGCGGCATCCCCGGCAATGCCTTGGCGTCACTGTTCATCGCTTAAACTCCTTGCCCTATAGGGCCAATGACATCATTATAGAACCTGTAGTGGCTACAGGTTCAAGGATGTTATCCCATGGCCGGCATCACAAGTGCGCGAGCGACATTCTCTATCGGGGCGCTTTCCCGCGAAACCGGGTGCAACATCGAAACCATTCGTTATTACGAAAAGACCGGCCTGATGCCGGCACCGCCCAGAACCGGGGGCGGCCACCGGGTTTACGCGGACCGGCACCTGAAACGCCTGACCTTTATTCGCCGGGGCCGGGGGCTTGGCTTTTCCATGGATCAGCTCAAGGGGCTTTTAGCGATGATGGACGCCGGACACTTAAGCTGCGGCGAGGTCGCCAATCAGGTCGAGGTCCATCTGCTGGCCGTGCGCCAGCGTCTTGATGCCCTGGGCCGGCTGGAGCAAATCCTTTCCGAAACCCTCACCAAATGTCACCGGGGCGACCGCCCCGACTGCCCGATCATCGATGCCCTGCAAGGGTTGGGTTGATTAAGGCGCCAGCCGATAGCCGCCGGGCTCGGTCAGCAACAGCCGGGCATTGGACGGGTCGGTCTCGATTTTCTGGCGCAGGCGGTAAACATGAGTCTCCAGAGTGTGGGTGGTGACCCCGGCGTTATAGCCCCACACCTCGTCGAGCAGGACGTCGCGGCCGACCACCTTGTCACCGGCCCGGTACAGGAATTTCAGGATCGCCGCCTCCTTGTCGGTCAGGCGTACCTTTCTTTCGGTTTCCGTTTCGACCAGCAGCTTGTTGCCGGGCTGAAAGGTATAGGGACCGATGGTGAAGACCGCATCGTCGCTGCGTTCGTGCTGGCGCATATGAGCGCGCAGGCGGGCCAAAAGGACGCCCAGCTTGAACGGTTTTGTAATGTAGTCGTTGGCCCCGGCATCCAGGCCGAGGATGGCGTCGGCATCGGTGTCGGCGCCGGTCAACATAATGATCGGCGACTTGACGCCGCCCCGGCGCATTAGTCGGCAGGCCTCGCGCCCGTCCATGTCGGGCAGGCCGACGTCGAGGATAATCACGTCGTAGTAGTCGCCCTTGATCATCTCCAGCGCGGCGGCGGCGCTGGGGGCGGTGGCGATGTCGAATTCCTCGTGCAGTTGCAATTGCTCGCCGAGCATTTCCAGCAGGGCCGCATCATCGTCGACAATCAGGACATTTTTGCCGGTGCTCATTATCAAAAATCCCCTGTCTGTGGCGTTGCCTGGAAGCGTTTCGCCGTGACAATGAATATAGGCGTGGGAGCGGGGACGTCAAATCCGATTATTTGGCTGGTTGGCCTAATCCACTGGCTGGCAATTCCGCCTTTATGCGGGGGCCGTTTGGCGGTAAGGTGCGGCCCCTGGCCCTTTTGAAAGAAATACCTGCTGACGCGGGTTTGTGACATGCCCCATCGTTTCGAGCTGATCCCCATGCCCGCATCCCGCGAACCGGTTTCGCTGCTGGCCGTTGATCGCGCCATTTCCGAACTCCGGCGTGGCCGCCCGGTTGCCGTGCGCGGCGCCGGTGGCCAGGCCGCCGTGGTGTTGGCGGCCGAAGCGGTAACCCCCCAGGCCCTCGTCCAGGTGGCCGGGCTGGCCGGCGACAAGCCGGCCTTGGCGATCACCGCCCGGCGGGCCAGCGTGCTCGACCTTTGCCAAAGCGATGCCGCCGTGGTGGTGCTGTCGGTGGCGGCGGAGTGGGCGGCGGAAACCATTCACGATCTCGCCGATCCGCTTTCCGGTATTGCCGGCGGGGCGCTGTCGGTGACCTACCGGGATGCTCCGGCCTACTCTTGCGAAACCGCCGCCGTGGGCTTGGCCAAGCTGGCCCGGTTGCTGCCGGCGGCCATCGTTGCCGATCTGGTCGATCCCGACGCCGACGACCTGAATGCCTGGGCCATGCGCCATGATCTGCTGGTCGTCGATGGCGGCGACGTTTTTCAATACGAACACACGGCGGCGCGGACCCTGAAAGCGGTCAGCGAGGCAAAGGTGCCGCTTCTCGATGCCGTCGACACCCGCGTCATCGCGTTCCGGCCGCTGGACGGCGGGCTTGAGCATTTGGCAATCATCATCGGCACCCCCGATGACACGCCAGAGGTGCCGGTGCTGGCGCGCCTGCATTCGGAATGTTTCACCGGCGATCTTCTGGGTTCGCTGCGCTGTGATTGCGGCGACCAGTTGCGCGGCGCCATCGCCGAAATCGCAACCGCCGGCGGCGGGGTGTTGTTATACCTGGCCCAGGAAGGGCGCGGCATCGGGCTGGTCAACAAGCTGCGCGCCTATGAGCTGCAAGATCGCGGCTTTGACACCCTGGAGGCCAACGAGCAACTGGGCTTCGATGCCGACGAGCGGGTCTATCTTCCGGCCGCAGAAATGTTTAGTCGCCTGGGTTTCACGGCGGTCCGCCTGATGACCAACAACCCGGACAAGATCGCCGCGCTCAAGGCCTGCGGCGTTGATGTGGTCGAGCGCGTGCCGCACGCCTTTCCCGCCAACCGCCATAACGAAGATTACCTGAAGACCAAGGCGGCCCGGGGCGGCCACCTTTTCTAACGATGCACTATTAATTTTCTGTGGCTCCCTGCCGGTACCTCGGTTAGTCTGCCCGGCGGCATACAATGATATACGGCGTGGGGGCTTCTGTTGTCATTTCAGGGAAAAGAATCAGTCGGACCGGGGCGGGTTCGCGCCATCATCACAGAATTATTTGATTTGCTGGTTGTGCACGGCAAGCGCATGGAGTCGCAAACCGCCATCGTTGCCCGCGATGAGGCCATCGGCAAACTGACATCCATCTGCCTCGAATGCAGGCCCGGAACGGACCAGGAGCCGGACCCGGATTGCGGAATTGACTTTGCCCCACCGGCCCCGGCCTCTACGCCCGGCGAGCAACGCAAGTTCTTTTTGTTGCGCATGGTGTCGTGCAAGCTGTCGCACCTGTTTGATACGGTCAACAATTCGCGGCCGCTGGACCGCCAATGCTCCCACGGCATCGATGCCTACATGCGGCGTATTTTCAAGGCCGGCGTCTATGACGATGTTAACGAACGGGCCAGCCAGATCCTTGGTAAACTGGGCCGCGGCGACGCGTCGATCCTGTCGGCCATTTACGACAACCCGGGCGATGCCGCGTTCCTGGAAAACGTTTTGGTCCGCATCTGCCTGTCCATGGCCAAATATCCCAATGCCAAGGACGCGCTGATCAGCGAGCTGAATCAGGCGCAGACGCCAGATGCGCCGACCCTCGGACACGACGAATTCAGGGCCATTATCGGCTCGCTGCTGTCCGATGTGTTCCTGCTGGGTCGCACCTCGAGCGGTGGCGATCGCCTGGATTACCGTTATGGGCGAAACGCCGCCGCCGCTATCAGCCAGGTTGCCGATCTGTACGGCAAGGATACCTAGGCGCTTTCCCCTGTTTTGACGGCTTTCCGGGCCTGTTTCGAAATCGTATCGAATCGGCACCCGGTGAAGCGGCAATTGTTGCCCGAACCGGGCGGCCCAAGGCCCCGGCAGCCCTTGCTATCCCATTGAAAGATAACAAAACTTATTTGGCACGGCCCTTGCTTTAATAAAGGTGGGAAAAGGACGCCATGATTTACGATTCAAGCCTGACCACCACCTCCGGGGCCACCGCCAACGAAACGGCGGGGCTGCGGCCGCGCGCCTCGCTACAGAATATCGGCGAGAAAAAGGACGATGATAAAGAAGACGGCACCCACGGCGGCTTTCAGGCTTTCGGGGCCGATGGTTTTACGTTCCTTGATTTTCTCGACATCATCAATCCACTGCAACACATCCCGGTGGTCTCCAACCTTTACCGTGACCTGACCGGCGACGAGATTGACCCGGCGTCCCGGGTTGCCGGCGGGACCCTGTTTGGCGGCCCCATCGGTGCCGTTGTCTCGCTGGCCGATGTCGTTATCGACGAAAGCACCGGTCAGGACATGGGCGACCATGTGCTGGCGTGGATGGGCTTCGAAGGCGGCCAACCCGCCGCCATCGTGGCGTTGGCCAACCCGCCCCTGGCGGAGGGCTTAACTGCCGAGCTGCAAACCGCCGACGCAGGTGCGATCACCGCCCATGCCGAGGTCACCGACTGGGCCCGGCGCGAGACGTCCCGCTTCCGTGGCGCGGCCGAGGCCGCCGTCGTAACAGCGCCCGCCGGGACCGGCGGCGACATCGCCAGCGCGGCCAGCGCCCTTCGCGCGACCCGCAATGCCGGCGATATCTCCGGCAATATTGAAGTTCTCAACTGGGCACGCCAGGAAGCGGCGGCCGCCCGCGCCATGACCGACAAGGCGGCGGCCCTCAAATCCGATCAGGACACCGAAATCCAGCAGGCCGAAATTACCGATCGCCAGGCCGCCACCGCCTGGACCGTATCGGCGGGAATCGAGCCTCGGCAACTGGCTGGGGCGACCGCTCCGGCGGGCGGCTGGTTCAGCGAAACCATGCTGACGGCACTGAGCAAATACCAGGAAAGCGAAGCCCTTGGCAAAGCCTCTGATCCGCGCTTCGGGCTCAAGACCGTCGACGTCGAAAACTGATCGGCCGTAAACTCACCCCATGGAATTTCACGTAACCACTGACGGCTGGCTGACGTGGGCGGAGGCCGATGGCCGCGCCATCGCCAGGCGCGCGGCCCTTGGCCGTGGCGGTATCGGCATCAAGGGCGGCGAAGGCGACGGCATCACCCCGGCCGGTCGCTGGCCGCTGCGCCGGATTCATTACCGCGCCGACTGCATAAATTTTTCGGGCCCCCACCACGTGCCGCGCAACATCAACAAAAATGACGGCTGGTGCGATGATCCCGGTTGCGCCGACTACAACCGGCGCGTCGCCCTGCCCCACGCCGGCAGCTTTGAGCATATGTGGCGGGACGACGGTCTTTATGATGTGGTGGTCGAGGTCGGCTACAACGATGCCCCGGTCATTCCCGGCAAGGGCAGCGCCATCTTCATTCATATTGCCAGGCCCGACTACGCCCCGACCGAAGGCTGCGTGGCGCTGGCGCTGGACGATTTACAAGCCATGCTGGCCGCCTGCGACGGCGAAGATTGGCTGGTTATAAGTTAAGAGATTGTCCCATTAGGGTTTAAGCCCCCCTCTTTCTTTTGCCCCTGCCGGGCGGGGTCTCCGACCCCTTGGCTTTTGGGCCTCTGGAAGCCAAAACCAGTATGGCAACAGGGATCAATCTTGGCAGGATAAGCACCTGTCTCCAATCTAGTTTTGGCTTCCAGAGAACCAGCCAAGAGAGCGGAGCGACCGCCCGGCGACTGAGGGGCAACCTTAATGAGCGAATTTATTCGCGCGCCCCGAAAATCTTGCTGCCCACCCGCACAGCCGTCGCCCCGCAACGCACGGCGGTTTCGAAATCACCGCTCATGCCCATACTTAAAAGACCGAGGCCATTGCGCGTTGCAATTTGTTTGAGCAGGGTGAAATGCAGGGCCGGCTCCTCATCCACCGGCGGGATGCACATCAGGCCGACCACCGGCAAGCCCAATTCATCCCGGCACAAGCTGATGAAGGCATCGGCGTCCAGGGGCAGGACGCCGGCCTTCTGGTCTTCCTCGCCGGTGTTGACCTGAATATAGCACTCCGGCCGGCGCCCTGTTTTTTCCATTTCCCCGGCCAGGGCGCGGGCCAGCTTTGGCCGATCGACGGTTTCGATAACATCAAAAAGCGCAACGGCGTGTTTGACCTTGTTGCTTTGCAGCGGCCCGATCAGGTGCAGGCGGACATGGGGGAATTGCTGTTTCAGGGCCGGCCATTTTGCTTCTGCTTCCTGCACCTTGTTTTCGCCGAATTGCCGCTCCCCGGCCTCGATCACGGTGCGGATGCGCTCGGCCGGGTGGGTCTTGCTGACGCAAACCAGCGTGACGCCGTCCGGATCGCGCCCGGCCGCTTTCGCGGCGGCGGCGATGGCCGCGCGGGTGGCATCAAGATTCTCTGTAATATTGGTTTCTTCGGTTACCATATGCCGGTCGGCCTTGCCTTAATGGACGGAACCCTAAGCGTGCGCACCCTATCAGACCGGAAAAGCCAGCGAAAGCTGCCGCCGATGTTTTTGTTGACCGATGCCGTGCGGCTGGCCGATCCGCTGGCCGCCGCCGCCCGGCTGGCGCCGGAAAGTGGCGTCATCCTGCGCCATTACGGGGTGCCGGATCGGGCCCGGCTGGCCCGCGACCTAAGCCTGCTCTGCCACGCCCACGGGCTGGTGCTGCTGATCGCCGCCACCGGCCCGGACGACGCCCGGCTGGCCCTGGATATCGGGGCGGCGGGCCTGCATTTGCCGGAGCGCCGGGTTTGCGCCACTGGTGGGGCCTGGCGGCTGTGGCGGCGGCCGGACTGGCTGGTAACGGCGGCCGCCCATTCACCGGCGGCGCTCATGCGGGCCAGCCGGGCCGGGGCCGATGCGGCCTTGCTGTCGCCGGTCTATGGGACGGCGAGCCACCCCGGCGCCCCGCCGATCGGGCCGCTGCGCTTTGCCCTGTGGGCCGGGCGGGCGCCGCTTCCGGTCTATGCCCTGGGCGGCATGGCCGATGGCGACCGGCTGGCCCGGCTCGGCGGCAGCCGCGCCGCCGGCTGGGCCGGTATTGCCGGGGCTGTGGCGGCCGACAAATAACTTGGTATGGTCCCGGCAAGGGGTTTCGTATAATAAGAAGACCTCATAAAGTAGTTTTCAGCGGCAACAGGGGCCCAGATGACCAAAAGACGTAATTTCACCAATACTCCAACCCTCCGGCGCATGGCATTCGGTCTGGCCGGGGCGGCGGCATTGCTGCTTGGCGCCTGCACCGAGGACGTGCCGGAACCCCCGCAGACGGGGAGCGACCTGAATATCAAAAATCAGAATACGAACTCTGCCCTGTTCGGCAACAGTGGCATTTTTTCAAATGACCCCTACGCCGAAGGCCGCGCCATCGGCGTTAACAGCTTCCTGTGGCGGGCTTCCCTCGACACCATTTCGTTTATGCCGGTTGGTTCCGCCGACCCGTTCGGCGGCGTCATCATTACCGACTGGTATTCCAATGCCGGCGCCCCCAATGAGCGTTTCAAGCTGAATGTCTATATTCTTGGCCGGGCCTTGCGTGCCGATGGCGTCCGCGTCGCCGTTTTCAGGCAGCTGTTGACGGCCGACGGGGGCTGGCGTGACCAGTCCGTCAGCGATACCACCGCGACCAAGATCGAGGACGCCATCCTGACCCGGGCACGGCAACTTCGGAACGATGTCCTGCAATCGCAGTAACCGGGCACGGACGAAGAACAGCATTATGTCGCGTTACAATTTCAAGGAAACCGAAACCCGCTGGCAGGCCGTGTGGGAAGACAAAGCCACCTTCGCCGTCACCGAGGATTCATCAAAACCGAAATACTATGTGCTCGAGATGTTTCCCTATCCGTCGGGAAACATTCACATGGGCCATGTGCGTAACTATACCCTCGGCGACGTCGTCGCCCGCTACAAGCGGGCCCGTGGATTTAACGTTTTGCACCCCATGGGCTGGGATGCCTTCGGCCTGCCGGCTGAAAATGCCGCCATCGCCAACAACACGGCCCCGGCCACGTGGACCCGCGACAACATCGCCACCATGCGCCGCCAGCTCAAGGGCATGGGCATGTCCTATGACTGGAGCCGCGAGCTGGCTACGTGCGAGCCCAAATATTACAAGCACGAACAGAAAATGTTCCTCGACTTCCTTGCGGCGGATCTGGTCTACCGCAAGGAATCATGGGTCAACTGGGACCCGGTGGAAAACACCGTGCTCGCCAATGAGCAAGTCATCGACGGCAAGGGCTGGCGTTCCGGTGTCGATGTGGAAAAGCGCAAACTGAACCAGTGGTTCCTGAAAATCACCGCCTTCGCCGACGACCTGCTGGCCGAGCTCGGCAACCTGAACCGCTGGCCCGACCGGGTGCGGCTGATGCAGGAAAACTGGATCGGCCGATCTGAAGGCGCCTTCATTCGGTTTGACCTTGTCGGCCGCGACGATCGCCTGGACGTTTTCACCACCCGTCACGACACCATTTTCGGGGCCAGCTTCATGGCCGTCGCCGCCAATCATCCGCTATCGCTGGAAATGGCTGAAAAAAATCCGGGCCTCAAGGACTTCATCGCCGAATGTGCGCGGCTGGGGACCAGCGAAGCGGCCATCGAGACGGCCGAGAAAATGGGTTTCGATACCGGCCTTCGGGTCCGCCATCCGTTCATCGAAGGCAAGGAGCTGCCGGTCTACGCCGCCAACTTCGTGCTCATGGAATATGGCACCGGCGCTATTTTCGGCTGCCCGGCCCACGACCAGCGCGACCTGGATTTCGCCCGCAAGTACGGCCTGGAAGTGGTGCCCGTGGTCGCGCCGAAAGATGCCGATGCCGCGTCGTTCGACATTGGTACGGTTGCCTTTACAGATGATGGCCTGCACATCAATTCGGATTTCCTCGACGGCACCACCGTCGCCGACGGCAAGGCCGACATCGCCAGGCGTTTGCAGGCGGCCGGCACCGGCGAGCCGACGGTCAACTATCGCCTGCGCGACTGGGGCGTCTCGCGGCAGCGTTACTGGGGCTGCCCGATCCCGGTCATTCATTGCGGCGACTGCGGCATTGTGCCGGTCCCCGCCGCCGACCTGCCGGTGGCCCTGCCCGAAGACATATCGTTTGATGGGCCGGGCAACCCGCTTGAAAACCACCCCACATGGAAGACCGTTGACTGTCCCCAATGCGCGAAACCGGCGCAGCGCGAAACCGACACCTTCGATACATTCTTCGAATCGTCATGGTATTTCGCCCGCTTCACCGACGCCCAGAACGAGGACCAAGGCTTTTCCCGCGCCGCCGCCAATTACTGGCTGCCCGTCGACCAATACATCGGCGGCATCGAACACGCGGTCCTGCATCTGCTGTATTCGCGCTTTTTTACCCGCGCCCTGAAGCAATGCGGCTACCTGGATATTAAAGAGCCGTTCGCCGGCCTGATGACCCAGGGCATGATCTGCCATGAAACCTACCGCGATGAGAGCGGCAAGTGGCTGACCCCGGAACAGGCGGAAGGCCGCGCGGGCGTCACCATCGGGCGCTCTGAAAAAATGTCGAAATCGAAAATGAATGTGGTCGATCCGGAAATCATCATCGCCGCCTACGGCGCCGACACGGCGCGCCTGTTCATGCTCTCCGACAGTCCCCCCGACCGGGACCTGGACTGGACAGACAGCGGTGTCGACGGGGCGTGGCGCTACATGAACCGGTTGTGGCGGATGATTACCGAACCGAAGATGGCGTTACCTGAAAAAGGCGCAGGCCAACCCGCCAGGCTTTCCCAAAGCGCCGAAAACGCCAACCGCGCCATCCACAAGACCGTCGCTGCCGTATCCGGCGATCTGGACAAATTTCATTTCAACAAGGCGGTGGCGCGCATCCGCGAATTGACCAACCTGCTCGACGATCTTGATCCGTCGGCTGGGGGCGCGCCGTGGGCACTGCGCCAGGGCCTGGAGGCCGTGGTCCGGCTGATCGGCCCCATGCTGCCGCACATTGCAGAAGAACTGTGGCGCGAACTTGGTCACGATGTCATGCTGTCGGACACCCCGTGGCCCGACGTCGATGAAACACTGCTGGTAGACGATACCGTCACCGTCGCCGTGCAGGTCAACGGAAAATTGCGCGGCACCCTGGATCTGCCGAAAGGCGTCGACGCCGGCGTGGCAGAAAAGGCGGCCCTGGAATTGCCGCGTGTGATCGAGGCCATGGACGGAAAGAGCCCCCGCAAGGTCGTCATCGTGGCGGACAGGATTATCAATGTCGTTATCTAAAACCGCTTCACGCGCCCTCATCATTGGCTTCGCCGTCATGCTCGGCGCCTGCGGCTTCAAACCGTTATACGGCCCCCGCGGCACCAATACAGATGCCGGCGCCAACATCAAAACCGAAGATTATCTGGCCCTGGTCAGGATCGGCCCGATCAAGGACCGGCTCGGCCAGATGATGCATAATGAATTGCTGGAACGGCTCAGCCCGAAAGGCCGGCCCGTCCATCCGCGCTATACCCTGACCGTCACGGTAACCGAATCCATTGGCAGCCTCGGCGTCCAGAAAAGTGGCGACGCCACCCGCGCCAATCTGAATTTAACGGCCTCCTACGCCTTGGAGGCCCTATCGGCTGAGCAGGGCGGGGCGGCGGTAGCGCTTGCCTCGGGCTCGTTGCGTGCGGTCAGCAGTTACGATATTTCCAGCGCCGAATTCGCCACCCTCTCTGCCTCTCGAAATGCGCGCATCAACGCCGTGCGCGAGGTCGCCGACGACATCCGCACCCGCATTGCCGTTTATTTTTCCCAGAACGCCCCGCTAGCGGAGCAATAACCCCCGTGAAAATCACCGGTGCCCGTCAGGACTCTTTCATCGGCAACCCCGATCCGGCCTGTGCCAGTGTCTTGCTGTATGGCCCGGACGGCGGCCTGGTGCGCGAACGCGGCGCCAGATTATCGGCGGCGGTTCTCGGCGGCACCGGGGATGATCCGTTCCGCAGCATCGAGCTGACGCCGAAAGAGCTGAAAGATGACCCGGCCCGCCTCGGTGACGAAGCCCTGGCCCTGGCCCTCGGCGGCGGGCGGCGGCTGGTCCGCCTGCAGGGTGCCGGCGACGGGGTCAGTAAAATCATCGAAGCCTATCTGTCCGGCCCGACCGGCGACTCCCTGCTCGTCATCGAGGCCGGCGAGCTCGGCCCGCGCTCAAGTTTACGCAAGCTGTTTGAAAAAGCCGCCAATGGCGCGGCGATTGCGTGTTATGCCGACGATGCCCGCGGCGTCGCCCGTCTCGTCCATGAAACCTTAAGCGCCCATGGCCTGAAAGCCTCGCCCGAAGCGATGGCGTTCCTGACCCAGAACCTGGGCTCGGACCGCATGGTCAGCCGGGCCGAGCTGGAAAAGCTCGCCCTTTATATGGGGGCTGAAGGAGTCGTCACACTTGAAGATGCCCGCGCCGCCGTCGGCGACAACGCCGCCACCGCCCTCGATGACGCCTGTATGGCGGCCGCCGGCGGTAACCAGGCGGGGCTCGATAAATCCCTGGTCCGGGCGGTCGGCGAAGGCGTTCACAGCGTCGGCATCCTGCGCGCCGCGGCCCGTCATTTCCTGCGCCTGCATCAGGCGGCGGGCATGGTAGAGGCCGGCAAGACCGCGCAGCAGGCCATGAAGGCGCTTCGCCCGCCGGTTTTTTTTGGCGACGTGGATGCTTTCGCGGCCCAGATGCGGCGCTGGAACCCGGCGCTTTTGGCCGAGGCCCTCGACCTGTTGGCGGCCGCCGAAATGGATTGCAAAACCACCGGCATGCCTGCCGACGCGGTCAGCGGCCGCGCCCTGATGCGCATCGCCCAGATGGCGAAACGCTAAAAACACTCGCCACCCGGCAGCGCCGCCCCCATATACGTATGAGAGCGGTTTTCTGGAGGTCAAAATGCCTGCGAAACATCCAACCGAGCCCGCCGTCCTCAATGGCAGTCGGCGATTTTTCTACCTGGCCGCCGGCTATCTGCTGTTCGCCATCGGCGCCGTCGGCGCGGTGCTGCCGGTATTGCCGACGACGGTCTTCTGGATCGCCGCCGCCGCCTGTTTCGCCAACTCCTCGCCGGCCATGTACCGGCGCATTCTGAACTGCCCGAAGGTCGGCCCGGCGATCGGCGATTATGCCGACGGCGGCATCGTCCGGCGGCGCAGCAAGTATATGGCCCTGGCCGGCATGTCCACGGGCGTGGTGGCGGTCATGCTGGTGCCCATAAGCGCCGCGGCCATGGGGGCGGCGCTGGCCGGAATCGCCATCGGCGCGATTTATGTCATCACCCGCCCGGAGCGCCGCTAGGGTAACGCGGCCCCGCCCTCTAAATCTTGCGGGCCGCCATCAGGCCTTCAAAGATTGCCTCTTCCGCCGAGCGCGGGCTCAGGCAGTCGCCGATCAAATGGGTTTCAATGTTCAGGCCGCGCATTTCATCTTCCAGTGTGGTCGCCGGTTTGTGTCCCTGGGCGATGACCAGGGTGTTGACGTCTTCGCAGATAATCGCCTCGCCGCTGCCGTTATGATGGAAATAGACGGTTTGCCCGTCGGCCCCGAACAGGCGGGCGTACAGGGTGACGCTAACGCCAAGCTTGTGCATGACCCCGGCCCAGTGGGTCCGCAAATACATCTGTAAATTCTGCCCGAGCATTTCGCCGTCGACCATCAGGCGCACCGAGCAGCCTTCCAGGGCCAGCTTTTCGGCAAGGCCGACGCCGATCCAGTCGCAGCGCCAGTCGGCAATCACCACGTTGGTTCCGGGATTGACCTCGCCGCGCAAAATTTGCCAGGCGTCGACCGCATGAACGTCTTCTGCAATATCCATGGTGTTATCAATGTCGGGCCGGTAAGGGGTCGCCCCGGTGGCGATAATCACCACATCCGGGGCCTCGGCCTCGATCAGGCGGCGGTCAACCGGCGCCTTCAGCCGGATGTCGACGCCGGCGGCGGTCATTTCCTGTTTCAGGTTATCGACAAGGCCGCCAAACTCGGCCCGGCCCGGCAGCAGTTGCGCCAGCAACGCCTGTCCGCCCAACCTTGCGGCCTGTTCACATAAAAGTACCTGATGGCCCCGTTCGGCGGCCACGGCGGCGGCCTTCATGCCGCCCGGGCCGCCGCCGACGACCAGGACTTTGCGGGCCGCCCTGGTTTTAACGTGGGCGCCGAGGCTGAGCTCCCGGCCACTGAGCGGATTCTGGATACAGGAAATCGGCACCCCCATATGGTAATGGCCGATGCACGCCTGGTTGCAGCCGATGCAGGCGCGGATCTGATCGAGGTTCCCGGCCCGCGCCTTGTTGGGCATGTCGGGATCGGAGATCAGGGCGCGGGTCATGCCGCACATATGGGCGTCGCCGTCGGCCAGCACCTTTTCGGCCAGCTGCGGCTGGTTGATGCGGCCCGCCACCATAATGGTCTTGTCCATGACCGCCTTGATGCGGCCGGCTTGCGGGGCCGTGTAGGCGTGCTCGATCTGCATGGGCGGCACCACATGGATGGAGCCGCCGGGGCCCATCATGGAGCCGACGGTGACGTTGACGAAATCGAGCGCCGCCTGATCGTTCAGGCGGCCACAAATTTCCAGCCAGGCGGCGGCGTCCAGGCCGTCGGGCTCATACTCGTGGGCCGAGATTCTGATGCCGATAATTTTTTCCGGCCCGATCGCCCGGCGGGTTTCGGCAATACAGTCGGCGACAAAACGAAAGCGGTTTTCCGCCGAGCCGCCGTAGGCGTCGGTGCGGTGGTTGGTCTGGGGGTTGAGAAACTGGGCCATCAACATGCCGTGGCTGGCCACCAGCTCGACCCCGTCCAGGCCGGCTTCGGCCATGCGGCGGGCGGCCTGGGCAAAGGCCTTGACCATCTCGCCGACGTACTCCGTGCTCATCACCCTTGGCATACAGTGAAACCGGTGATCGGGAACCATGGACGGCGCGTGAGCCACCCTATGCATGCCGTCCTGTAGATAGGCGATGCGGCCGCCATGGTTGATCTGGGCAAATATCTTGCAGCCATGTTTGTGGACATCCTCGGCGACCCGCCGATAGCCGGCGATGCAGGCATCGGTGCTGGAATCCAGGTAATAGCCTTCGGACACTTCGTCGCTGTAGGGGCGCGACGATTCCATGATGATCAGCCCGGCCCCGCCCCTGGCGCGGGCCTCGTGGTAGGCGGCCATGTCGGCGCTGGGCACGCCGCCTTTGGCCAAAATGGTCTGGTGGCCGGTGGAGAAAATCCGGTTGCGAATTTCCAGCCCGCGAATTTCATGGGGCGTGAACAGATGCTTGAAGGTCATGA
>JABMOQ010000029.1 GCA_013204045.1 Rhodospirillaceae bacterium
CAAGGCTTTTTCGTCGGCCTCGACCAACCCCTTTTCGTCGGCCTTGGCGTCAAAGGAAA
The DNA here is from genome assembly GCA_013204045.1 of Rhodospirillaceae bacterium. GTDB lineage: Bacteria > Pseudomonadota > Alphaproteobacteria > Rhodospirillales > JABHCV01 > JABMOQ01. The sequence continues at coordinate 60 of JABMOQ010000029.1, forward strand.
CCCCGTCCTTCTTTTCCTCGATCTTCAGGATATTGGCGGCCCGGCTGTAGGCGGTCAGCAGGTTGGCACCATCATCGCTGGCGACAAAATCACCCAGCGCCTCGACCCGGGCCAGCGCTCGCACCAGATCATGCTCTCCCTTAACTGAAAATACAGCTTTGATTAGGTCATCACGGGTTCCCAATTCTTTTTGCTGAACAATTAGCCGATCGCCGAAAAACGCAAGAAGATCAACCGCCACATTTTCCTTCGGGATGGCAAATGCCTTTCCCATATATCTTTTGAGGTAGAGATCAAAAGCCGTCCCAAAAACATTGAAAAGCGACAGTCGAAGATTGTTCTCGACGATTAAGCGAATCACACCCAACGCCGCCCGGCGTAGCGCAAACGGGTCCTTAGATCCGGTCGGTTTTTCATCAATGGCCCAGAATCCGACAAGAGAGTCGATCTTGTCGGCCAGGGCAACGGCGACGCTGACAGGTTTCGATGGGCACATATCGTTCGGCCCGGCCGGGGAATAGTGCTCGGCGATGGCGTCGGCGACGTTTTCGTTCTCGCCATCATTGAGGGCGTAATAACGGCCCATCAACCCTTGCAGTTCGGGAAATTCTGCCACCATGCCGGTGACAAGGTCGGCCTTGGCAAGGCGGGCGGCGGAACGTACCCGGTCTTTATCGGCATCCGGAATATGGACGGCCAGTTCGGTGGCCAGCGCCTGAATGCGATCAACTTTTTCATCCAGCGTGCCAAGCTTGGCGTGGAAGACAATGCTTTGCAGTTTCGGGGCGCGGCTGGCCAGCGAAACTTTGCGGTCCTGATCCCAGAAATAGCGGGCATCGGCGAGCCGGGCGCGCAACACCCGCTCGTTACCGGCGACGATGACCTTGCCGTCGTCGGCGGTTTCCATGTTGGCGACCATGATGAATTTCGGCGCCAGATTGCCGTCCGCGTCCAGCAATGAGAAATATTTCTGATGGCCGCGCATGGCGGCGATCAGCACTTCCGGGGGGACGTCCATGAAGGCGTCATCGATGTCGCCCATGAGCACCACCGGCCATTCAACCAGCCCGGTCACTTCGTCGAGCAATCCTTGGTCGGGGCGCACGGTCAGGCCAGTCGATTTTGCCAGATCGTCGGCGTTGCGATGAATCAGCGTGCGCCGTTCGTCGGCATCCAGCATCACCTTGGCGTCGAACAGTTTTGCCTTGTAGTCGGCAAAGTCCTTGACCTTGAAAGGCTCTGGCTTAAGGAAACGATGGCCGGAAGTGCTATCCGCCGCCGTTACGTTGCCGTAGGCAACGGCCACCGGCTTGCCCGCAAACAGGCACAGGATGGAATGCATGGGGCGCACCCAGCGCTTCGGCTCGGCCCCCCAGCGCATGGACTTGGGCCACGCCATGGCATTGACAGCCACACCCAGAACGTCTTTTAAAACATCTGCCGTGTCACCGCCCTTTTTGTCGATGACGGCAAAATGGAACATCTTGCCTTTAACGTCGCGTTCCTCGACGACGGCGCCGTCCGGCAATGATTTATTGAATCCGGCCATGGCCTGTTCCGGCGCGCCGACCTGGGGGCCTTTCTTTTCTTCCTTGATGTCGGGCTGTGCCTCTGGCAGCCCGGTCACCACCAGCGCCAGACGGCGCGGTGTTACGAAAGCATTGATACTCTGGAAGTCCAACTGGGCCTCTTTCAAACCCGCGCCGACCAGACGCTTTAAATCTTCCGCCGCACGTTTCTGCATGCGCGCCGGGATTTCTTCACTGAGGATTTCAAGCAGCAGTTCAGGCATCGTTACCTCCGGCGACCCACGCCTCGGCGCAGCCCTTGGCCAGGGCGCGGACGCGGCCGATGAAGGCGGCCCGTTCGGTCACCGAAATAACGCCGCGGGCATCGAGCAGGTTAAACAGGTGGCTGGCCTTGATGCATTGCTCATAGGCGGGCAAAGCCAGCGGGATGCTGTGGCCGAGGGCGTTGCCGCATTGTTTTTCGGCATCTTCGAACTGCCTGAACAGCACATCGGTATCGGCCACTTCGAAATTAAAGGCCGATTGTTCGCGCTCGTTGCGCAAATAAACATCCCGGTACGTCATCTCGCCGTTCCAGTCCAGATCGAAGACATTCTCGACCCCCTGGATGTACATGGCCAATCTTTCCAGCCCGTAGGTCAGCTCCAGCGACACCGGGTCGCATTCGATGCCGCCGACTTGCTGGAAATAGGTGAACTGGCTGACTTCCATGCCGTCGCACCAGACTTCCCAGCCCAGGCCCCAGGCGCCCAGGGTCGGGCTTTCCCAGTCGTCCTCGACAAAACGGATGTCGTGCTTGGCGGGCTCAATGCCGATGGCGACCAGGCTATCCAGATATAGTTGCTGGCTGTCCGGCGGCGACGGCTTCCAGATCACCTGGAACTGGTAATAATGCTGCAAGCGGTTGGGGTTTTCGCCGTAGCGGCCATCGGTCGGGCGGCGCGATGGCTGCACATAGGCCGCCTTCCATGGGTCCGGGCCTAGGGCGCGCAAGGTGGTCGCCGGATGGAATGTGCCGGCGCCGACTTCCATGTCATAGGGCTGCAACAGCACACAGCCCTTATCGGCCCAGAACCGTTGCAGGTTCAGGATAATCGACTGGAAATTAATATCTGTCTTGGACGCGCCGGACATGGCGGAAAGCCTTGGATTGTTGCGGTGCAGCGAATGTAAAGGCGGCCCTCTGAACGGTCAAGACTGAGAGTGAGCTTAAGGATAAGGACAGCCGTCGCGTCCGCAGGAAACCGCGCTTGCCTGCGCGACATAGGTTTCGCACACCGGGCATTTGACCATGTCCTCGGCGTCGGGAACGGACCTGGCGGTTTCTTTATGGACGCGAGTCGCCGGTTTGGCGGCCCGGATTTCCTGCTGGCGATTGAACATCTTGAAGCCCTGCCAGACGATGACCACGGCGGCGATGGTAAACAGCAGTTTGAAAAATGAGAATCCGAACATGGCCGCATTTGTAAAGGCCGCCCACGATCAAATCAAGCGATGGCTAGAATCGAAGCGCCACCCCATCGCGCAGCACCGCCTCGGTCGCCTTTGTATAGGTGCCATCGGCTTCATGCAGAACCAACCCCGCGACCGTCGCCGGCGCGCCGGATGCCCCCTTGATACCCCTGACGATGACTCTTTTCGGCGGCTTTCCACCCTTCGGCAGCAGCGGCAGCACCCGGATATCGCCAAGCTTTCCTGTCAGGGCCGCCAAAATTTCAGCCAGACGGTCGGCCCGGTGAATGATGGTGACCGAACCACCGGGATGCACGGCGTGAACGCAAGCAGCGATCCAGTGGCTGAGCACCGCAGCGCCCTCCACATTGGCCTTGGCCTTGGCCGCATGGGGCGGCGGGTGGCCGTGGTCGGCCTTCTGATACGGCGGATTGGCGAAAACATGTTTGAAGCCGCCGGCGGTGATGTCCGGCGGCGGGCAGAGCAGATCACCGGCAAGGAATGTCACCCGGCCCTGCAAGCCGCCCAAGGCGGCGCTGCCGGTGGCCAGGGCGGCAAGGTCGGCCTGAATTTCCAGGCCGGTTACCTGCACGCCGGGAATTCGGGTCGCCAGACACAGCGCCGCGGCGCCGGACCCGGCCCCCAGCTCCAGCACCCGATCGCCCTTTTCGGCCGGAACGGCGGCCGCCAGCAGCACCGGGTCGATGGCCGCCCGGTAGCCGTTTTCCGGCTGTAACAGGCGCACCCGGCCCCCCAATAAGGAGTCTTCCGTCGGCATCCCTTGTTTTCCCTTTGGCGTTCCCTTCTTGACCGCACACAAGGCGGCTTTCTATGCTGTAGCTTATAAGAATAAATGACTTGAGGGGAGCCGATCATGGGTATCGTCGTCAGCCTGGATGAAGGCAGGGATAAAAAGCCGTCTCTCGACGCGCTGACCGCCCTCGTCGCCGACGATATGAAGGCGGTCAACGAGCTGATCCTGAAACGCATGGAAAGCCCGGTGGCGCTGATCCCGCAACTGGCAGGCCACGTGGTATCGGCAGGCGGCAAGCGGTTGCGCCCGATGCTGACCTTGGCATCGGCCCGGCTGTGCGGATATGAGGGCAAGCGTCATGTAACGCTGGCGACTTGCATCGAATTCATTCACACGGCGACCCTGCTGCACGACGATGTGGTCGATGAAAGCGTGCTTAGGCGGGGCCTGGAATCGGCCAATGCGGTGTGGGGCAACCAGGCCAGCGTGCTGGTCGGGGACTTTCTGTTCAGCCGTTCCTTCGAATTGATGGTCGAGGACGGCTCGGTCGCCGTCATGGGCATTCTGGCCTCGGCGTCGGCCCGGCTTGCCGAAGGCGAGGTCATGCAGTTGCTGACCGCCAACGACACCGAAACCGGCGAGACCGCCTACCTTGAAGTCATCACGGCGAAAACGGCGCGGCTGTTTTCCGCCGCCTGCCGGTTGGGAGCCGTGGTCGCCAATCGCCCCAAGGTCGAGGAAGAGGCTCTGGACAGCTTCGGCATGAATTTAGGCGTCGCCTTCCAGCTGATCGACGATGTGCTCGATTATTCGGCCAAGCAGGCGACCCTCGGTAAGACCGTCGGCGACGATTTTTCCGAAGGCAAAATCACCTTGCCGGTGATCCTGGCCTTCCGGCGCGGCGATGATGAACAGCGGAGGTTCTGGCGCCGCACCCTTGGCGACCTGGACCAGAAGGACGGCGACATGGAGCATGCCTTCCGGCTGCTCGAAACCCACGGCGCCCTTGACGACACGGTTGAAAGAGCCCGCCATTACGGCGACATCGCCAGGGATTCTCTGGGCATTTTCCCGGACAGCGAGATCAAGGGTGCCCTGGTCAAACTGATCGATTTCTGTATCGAACGTCCGTACTAGAGGCCGCTTGCCCTTGCGCCCCGTGAGCGCTATAACCCGGCCCATCAGGCACGCGCTGCCTTCCTGAAGGCGGCGCGCCGCAGCGGTCGGAGTGTAGCTCAGCCTGGTAGAGCACCACGTTCGGGACGTGGGGGTCGCAGGTTCAAATCCTGCTACTCCGACCAAGGATTTACCGCAGCGGAGGCGACTCGCCCCTGCCCGGCCCGATAGGCCGTCCCGCTAGATCATATCTCCCCTTGCGCGCGTGGCAGGAGAGATTCATGTCACCGCAACGGGTCGCGCCTTATGGCTGACACTCGAAACCAGC
>JABMOQ010000030.1 GCA_013204045.1 Rhodospirillaceae bacterium
ATGGGGGCTTCGGCTTCGGCCCTGAGCCAGACCATGACTCGCCATATGGACACGCTGAGCAAGATCGCCGGTGTCGTCATCGTGTTGTTCGGTTTTCATTATATGGGCCTGTTCCGCATCGGGTTCCTGAATTTCGAGAAACGCTTTCACATCGAAAACAAGCCATCCGGCATCGTCGGCTCATACTTTCTGGGGCTTGCCTTCGCCTTCGGCTGGACGCCTTGCGTCGGGCCAATTCTGGCGACCATCCTGATGGTGGCGGCGGGGGGTGATTCAATCTGGTACGGTGCATCCCTGCTGTCCGTCTATGCCGCCGGCATCGGCATACCATTCATGATTGCGGCCTTCGCCGTCCGGCCGTTCATGGGCTTTATGGCCAAGTTCCGCACACACCTGCACAAGGTCGAGATCACTATCGGTGTGCTGTTGGTGATCACCGGTGTCGCCATCTTCACCGGCAAACTGGCCGATGCATCGCAATGGCTGCTGGAAACTTTCCCGGTATTTACGCAGGTCGGCTAAACGCCATTGCACATTAAGGGTTTAAGCCCCTCAAGCGCCGGGCCTCGCTCCGCTCACTTGACTTCCAGAGACCCCGCCCGGCGCTTGAGGGGGCACATACCTTAAAGAAATTTCTCCGGCAGCCCTTCCGGCAGGTCGTCGGACCACAAGTCATATTTGACGCCCTTCTCATCCAGCTCATCGCCAATTCCGCCCAGCCAGCGCTGGAAGTTGGGCTCTTTCTCGTATGCTTTCTCGAAAGCGTAATGGAAAAGAAAGTAGAAGTGGAACGGCTTGAAATAGCCGGGAATGCGGAGGACTTCGGCTTTGTTGCCAGGCTTTCCACCAACCTTGGCCAGGCTTTCCGGGAAGAATTGCAGGGTCGGCGTATAAAGGACACTGTATTTATTGGCCAGTTTCTTTTCGGATAAAACCTCACCGTCGAAATCGGTGACCTCGCGGTCGCCCCATATGTTGAGTTGCAGAACGACAAAGTTCTTTTTGATGTAATCGACGACCCTGGGAATGCGCAGGTTTACCTCGTGCATACGTTTGCAATAGGGGCAGCCGCGCTGCTCCCAGATGATAACCAGACGCTTGCCCTCCGCCGCCGCCGTTTCAAGGTCTTCCCCAAGGTCGAGAAAGCTTTCATGAAACCAGGACTGGACATGCATTCCGTCCTCGCCGGTTTGCGGCAACGGCAATAGATCCCCCGCTGCCTTCGCCTGCCCCGTAAGGCAAGCAACACCAAGCAAGGCCACAAACATTCCGACAAGCATATGACGTGACAAAGGTGAAATCCTCTCAAGCAGAAGGTATAGGGGCGGTCCCCGCCCGTAATATAGCCGTTTAAAACAGTGAAAACACGCTTCGATAATCGGTTGAGAAGATGTCGTTTTTAGGGCAATAAATCTCATTATCGCGCCATTTAATTGCCTATGTCCCAACGGAACATATTGACTTACTCTGATTATTAGCTTTATCTAATGTATATGAGTGCAAAAGCGGAAACACTCCCCTCCCCCCCGATGGGACATATAGAAGCCTGCGAGTTGCTCAAGGCCATGAGCAATGAAACACGGCTGATGATCCTGTGCCGCCTGCTCGATGGTGAAAAGACAGTAGGCGAGCTTGAATCCGTGACCAGCATCAGCCAATCAGCCATCTCACAGCATCTGGCGGTTTTGCGTGGCCACAACCTGGTCAGTACCCGGCGCGAAGGGCAGTCGATCATTTACGCCCTGACCGGGGATAAGCCGCTGGCCATCATCAAGGTCCTGCACCGGATATACTCCGGCACCTGTGATTAATCCCATATTCTCCCGTAAAACCGGTTGACAGTCCCTGGCCATTTTATTAGAAATCCCTAATCTTTTCCTCCGGGCTGAAGATACCATCAAAAGTCACTGTTTTTTTTCGGATATTTTCCGACATGCCCTATCGCGTGGCGCCGACGACCGCTTCTTTTGTAGCAACCTGCCCTGTAACAACCGGCGGTTGGGACTGAGGGCGCGTCCATGCATATTTACCTCCCCATTGCAGAAATTTCGGTCAATATATTCTTGATTCTGGGCTTGGGGGGTGGCGTCGGGTTCCTGTCCGGCGTATTCGGGGTTGGTGGTGGTTTCCTGATGACCCCCCTGTTGATCTTCATCGGTATCCCGCCGGCCGTCGCCGTCGCCACCGAAGCCAACCAGATTGTCGCCTCGTCGGTTTCCGGCGTGCTTGCCCACTGGAAGCGCGGTAACGTCGATTTCAAGATGGGTTTTGCGTTACTGTTTGGCGGTGTTATCGGTTCTTCCGTCGGCGTCTGGCTGTTCGCATTACTACGCGGTCTTGGTCAACTCGACCTGGTTATTAAGCTCAGCTATGTGGTGTTTTTGGGAATCATCGGATTTCTGATGCTGATCGAAAGCATCAATGCCATGCGCCGTTCCAGAAATCATGCGCCGCCAAAACGGCGCGCCCACACCTGGATGCACGGCCTGCCGTTCAAAATGCGGTTTCGCCGTTCGCGCCTTTACATCAGCGCCCTGTTGCCGATTTCCATTGGTATCCTGGTCGGCCTGCTGGCCGCCATCATGGGCGTCGGCGGCGGTTTCGTCATGGTTCCGGCGATGATTTACCTGCTCGGCATGCCGACGGCGGTGGTTGTCGGCACGTCGTTATTCCAGATTATCTTCGTCACCGCCAACGTGACCGTACTGCAGGCCGTCAATACCCAGACCGTCGACGTGGTGCTGGCGCTATTGCTGCTGTCCGGTGGTGTCGTTGGCGCACAGGTCGGCGCCAGGGTCGGAGTCAAGCTCAAGGGCGAACAGCTGCGCGGCCTGCTGGCGTTGATGGTGTTGATTGTATGCGCCAAAATCTCCTACGACCTGATGGTGACGCCGGCTGAACTGTTCACCCTGGGCCGGGGGGGACATTGATGATGAAAATCCTTTATAGCCTCATCATCCTGCTCTCGGTTTTAACGAGCGCCAACCCGGCCACGGCAAGGGAACTTTCCGTCGATCTATCCGAAGATGTGGTGCAGATTACGGCTGGCTTCGACGGCTCGGAATTATTGTTGTTCGGCGCTGCCGATGGCATGGCCGACATCGTTGTCATCGTCCGTGGCCCGATCCGCGATGAACTGGTTCGGCGCCAGGAACGTGTTATGGGCGTGTGGGCTAACGGCGCCGAAGTAACGTTCGAAAACGTACCGTCATATTACTTCATTGCTTCCAACCGGCCATTCGAAGAATTTATTCCGCAGGAAATCGCCCGCGAGCGCCAGATCGGCTACCAGGAAATGATCCTGACGCCGAAGGACGATATTGCCAAGGCTGCTCTCGACGACGCCACCCTGGGCACTTTCCGCGATGCCCTGATCCGGGTCAAACAGGATCACGGTCTGTATGGCAAGAAGGCCGGGAATGTCCATTTTATCGGCGACAATCTGTTTAGAACGCAACTTCGTTTCCCCAACAACATTCCCGTCGGTCAGTATGCTGTCGATGTGTTCGTCTTCAGGGATGGCCGTATCGCCGACGAACACACGACCATCCTGGGTGTGCAGAAATTCGGCATGGAGGCAGAAGTCTATGATTTCGCCCACCGTCATGCCCTGCCCTACGGCGTGCTTGCTATCCTTCTGGCAGCAATGGCAGGATGGTTTGCCAACATCATATTCCGCAAAGGCTAGCCATGACCGAAGAAGAACAATCAACCACCCAGGAACAAAAGGAATTTACTTTCCTTTGCGTCGTCGATGACAGCGAGGAGCTGAGCCAGGCGCTGCGCTTTTCGTGCGCCCGGGCGAAACGCGTCGGTGGACGGGTTTCGTTGCTTTATGTCATCGAGCCTGCCGAATTTCAGCACTGGGCCTCGGTCGGCGACCTGATGCGCGAAGAACGCCGTGCAGAGGCCGAGGAAATGCTGAAGATCGTATCCTCGGTGGTGCAAAAGCGCACCGGCAAGATGCCGCTGGTCTTTATCCGCGAAGGCGTCATGTCCGAACAACTGATCGAGCTGATCGAAGAAGAAAAAGGTATTTCCCTGCTGGTTCTAGGTGCCGCTACGGGTGCAGAAGGCCCCGGCCCGCTGGTTTCCTATCTGGTGCAAAAAATGGCCGGACGCCTCAGGATACCGATCACGGTGGTGCCCGGCAGCCTGAGCGACGAAGAAATCGACTCGATTACCTGACGATCATCACCGATGTGAAAGATTCCTGCATCACCTTGTAGGCGATTGAGCCCTGGAAGAAACGTTGCAGGCCGGTTTTACTGGTATCGGAAACAACAATCACTGAATAATCCGGCCCGGCCTCAACGATCTGGTCGACCGGATTGCCGATTTTAACGATCGTTTCCTGAACCTCGATGCCGATTGATGCGAGTTCCTTTTCGGCCTCTTCCACATGGCGCCGGGCATCTGCCTCGCCCTCATGATCAAGGGCGACCGATATCAACGATACCGGGCATTCACAGCGGCTCGCCAGATAGGCATCCTTGCGAACCGTATCCATGGATATGTCGGAGCCATCGGTGCAAATCAAATGGCCGTGGCCGACATCCAGTTCACGTGCCACCAGCACCGAACACGGCGCATGCGTGGCGACCTTTTCAGCCACCGCCGGATCCCACAACGACTTTGCGATGCCGCGCCTACGCCCCGACGATCCAAGGATGATGATGTCATAAGGGCCGAGCCCCCACTGCTCTAAAATGCCGGTGGCAACGTCGGCGGCAACCTTCAGCTTTAGCACGACCTCCTTGCCGGTTTCCTCGATGTATTCAATTTTGTTGTCGCCAAGCGGGTCGCCCTCGACGCTGGTATTGGTACTTTTTTCGTCCCAGTCGTCTCCCATAATGCCCATTTCGATAAGGATATCGCGGCCCTTTTTCAGATACTTGATGCCGGGAAGCTCGAGGCCCCATTTCAACATGTTCTCGCGCGCCACGCTGACCTCAAGCCCGCCGGAACGCAGCCCCTGATCAAGGGGACGCACATAGAGAAGCACGATATCGGCATCGACGCCGCCACCCAGCTTGGCCGCATAACGCAGGCACTGATAAGATTCGTCCGAGCCGTCGATGCAGACGAGGATACGGAAGCGATCCTCTCGCGGCTTTGTTTCTACGACATCATCCATGCTATCCCCGATCACGTGTTATGCGCGTCTTATACGCCCAGTAACGGCCAATAAACCGAAGCCGCAAGCAACATGATGATGGTCGACATCAGCACCATTTTCCAGCCCACAGTCAAAAAATCAGTCGTTTTCAGGTAGCCGGAAGCATAAACGATGGTACAGGCTGGCGTTCCAACCACCGTCAGGTAAGCGAAAGCCGACGAAATCGCAGTAATAAAGCCAATCACAATGGGACTTTCATTGGCCACCACTGCCAGTTTCAGTACAATCGGCCCCAAAACGGCGACCGCCGCCCCATTGGACATGGTGTTGGTGACAAAGGTCGTCAACAACGAAACCGCCGCCCACAGGCCAAATCCCTGATCGGCGCCCAGCGGCGTCAATAGAGTCATGAAATGCGCGGCCACCCACTGGGCGGCGCCGCTGACTTTCATCTCGACCCCGAGGGAGATCGCCGCCGCATAAAGCAGCACAACGCCCCAGTTGACGCCGGAATTAATATCATCCCACCGGACCAGCCCGGTCACCAGGAAACCTGCCGCGCCGAGGATGGCAATGGTGCCCATGCCATAGTCACCAGACCAGAAAATCCAGCCAATCAGCGTCAGGAAGAACAGGAAGATGGCCATCCAGTCACCGCGTTTCATGGGCCCTTCTTCCTCGACCTGGGCGCGCAGCTTGACCACAGCGCGGGATAAATCGCGGTATTCGGGGCGGAATGTCATCAAAAGGATTAGGGTGACGAAGGGCAACTGCACCAGGAACATCGGGTAGGCGTACATCATCCACTTCATGTAATCGACAAGGAAGTGGTAGCTTTCGGGATCGGTCGGGTTGTAGAAAAATTCCTTCCAGTAGCCGATCATGATGGCGTTACGGGCACCGCCCGACGGTGTGCCGATCCCGGCCACCGATGCCCCATAAGCAATTGAGAACAATATCACCGCGGCCAGGTTGCGCACCTTCCTGGGGTCGTCGGACGTCAGCGTGATCAGGGTAATGCCGACCGGCAGCATCATGGCGGCAACCGTGTGCTCACCGATGAACGATGCCAAAATGCCCGATGTTACCGAAATGCCGAAGCAGATGCGTGAGGTCTTGGTTCCGGTAATCCGCACCAACAGCCAGGCAATGCGCTTATCCAGCTTCTGTTTGACGACGGCGACCGCCAGCATCAGCGAACCCATGATAAACAGCACGGAATCGGTCATCAGGGTCTTGGCGACCTGGGTCGAATCCAGGCCCAGCAAAATCACCTCGGCAATAATGATCATCAACGCCACCGTCGGCAACGGTACCGGCTCGGTGATGAACAAGATGGTGGCGACCACCGACATGGTCAGTACGGCCATGGCCCCTTGGGACAGATCATCCGGCAGCGGCAGATTGAGCATCAGCACCCCGATCGCCATGGCGATGAAGAACCACTTCTTTTCCCAAAAATAGATCAGGTTGAGTTGGCGCCCGACAACCACCACGCCCTGCCGAAGATTGGCCGGTTTAATCCACGTTTTGTCACGAAGCTGGTGCAGGCGCAGCAGCTTCGCGGCAGGATCAAGACTAATGCGCGGTCGGAACACCAAATTTCCTTTATAACCGTTCAGATGGCTCTAAAAAGCATATTAGTTATATTTCATTTACTGTTTTGATTCAAAGCCTTAATGGCTATTGGGATGAACATTGGCTACTCCACAGCCGCCATGGCATCAAGAAAAAACGTGCCATATTTATCTAGCTTGCCCGGCCCCACCCCGTTCACATCCAGCATCTGCTCGAGGGTTGCCGGACGCTTGCTCACCATGTCGAGCAAGGTGGCGTCGGAAAAGATAACATAGGCGGGAACCTCGCGTTCCATGGCCAGCCTGAGACGAAGAGCCTTAAGCTCTGAAAACGTCCCGGCGTCAGGCTCGGACAGTGCCGCCGCAACTTTGTTGCGTGATGGTTTGGCGCGTGCCGGTTTGGCGTCGCTGATTTCCCTGAACAGAAACGGCGCGGCATCGTCAAGAACATCCTGGCCGCGGCGGGTGATTTCCAGGCAACCGTATTTCTGAACATTGATTGTCAGATAGCCGCCGGCAACGGCCTGCCGAATGAAAGCCTGCCAATATTCCTTGGAATAATCTTTTCCCGCGCCATAGGCCTGAATTTTGTTATGGCCCTTATCCCTTATTTTTTGCGTGTCGGCACCGCGCAGAACATCATTGATATGGGTACCGCCGAAAAACTGCCCGGTTTGAATAATCGACGACATCATCATTCGCGCCTGCGCCGTGCCATCAATGACCGTTGGCGGATTCAGGCAATTGTCGCAATTCCCGCATGCCGCAACGTCTTCATCAAAATATGACAGCAAGGCGCTGCGCCGACATTGGGCGGCCTCACAAAAAGCCATCAAGGCATCAAGCCTTTTATGTTCGCGTATCTTGTGACCCTCATCCCCATCGTCCTGAACAATAAACATGCGGCGCGTGCGTATATCATCCAGCCCGAACAGCATCAGCGTTTCCGCAGGCGCCCCATCACGACCGGCGCGGCCTATTTCCTGGTAATAGGCCTCCATACTGCCCGGCAGGTTAAGGTGGCAAACGTACCTGATATCGGGCTTATCAATACCCATGCCAAAGGCGATGGTGGCGACCATGACGACCGCATCCTCAGCCATGAAGCGGTCCTGGTTGATTTTACGCAATCCAGAGTCCAGTCCGGCATGATAGGGCAACGCCTTAACACCGCCTGCGATGAGGTAATTTGTTACTTCCTGGGTAAATTTACGGGACAGACAATAAATGATGCCGGATTGCTCACGTTTATCATCCAGAAACGCCATCAGTTGCGTTTTCCAGTTTGTCTTCGCCGCCACCCCCAGATGCAGATTGGGCCGATCAAAGCCATGCACGATGATCCGGCCATTGCCCCTGAAAAGTTTGGCGGCGATGTCTTCCCGGGTCGCCCGATCGGCGGTCGCGGTGAAGGCCGCCATGGTGGTCTTGGGGAATAAATCGGCAAGCCTGGAAAGCTGGTCATAATCGGGCCTGAAGCTGACCCCCCATTTTGATATGCAATGAGCTTCGTCGATAACGAACATGCTGATATCAAGTTTGGCAATGGCCGCCAGCATGCGTTCCGTCATCAATTTTTCAGGCGACAGATATAAAAGCCGGCAATCGCCGGATTTCACATTATACCAGGCCGCCACCTGATCTTCTCGGGACATGCCCGAATGAATGCAAACCGCATTGACGCCGTTGGCGATCAGGGCGGCGACCTGATCATTCATCAGCGCCACCAGGGGCGAGACGACAACGGCAAGATGGTCCGACAGCACCGCCGGAACCTGAAAGCACATGGACTTACCTGCCCCCGTGGGCATCACCGCCAAGGTGTTTTCGCCGGCCATCAGGAAATCAATAATTTCCCGCTGCCCGGCACGGAAATCATTAAATCCGAAAACGTCTTGCAGGACGTGCTCTGGGGCAGTCATTTTCTGGCTAAATCCGCTGACGTTATTTCAGGGCGTTATGTAAGGCGGCGATGGTCGCCTTGTAGTCATCACCCTTGAACACCGCACTGCCCGCCACCAGCACATCGGCGCCGGCATCGACCACGGTTTTGATGGTATCGACGTTGACGCCGCCATCGACCTGCAGTTCGATCGGGCGCTTGCCGATCATCTTGCGGATATTGCGGATTTTCCCGACCTGGGATTCGATGAAGCTCTGGCCACCGAAACCCGGGTTAACCGACATCACCAAAATAAGATCGACCTTATCCATAACGTATTCGATGACGCTTTCCGGGGTCGCCGGGTTCAGCGACACGCCGGCCTTTTTACCGAGGCCCCGGATGACCTGCAGGCTGCGGTCCAGATGTTTGTCGGCCTCGGCATGGACGGTAATGATGTCGGCACCGGCCGCGGCATAGTCTTCAAGATAGGGCTGGGCCGGGTCGATCATCAGGTGAACGTCGAAGGGTTTTTTCGTAACCTTGCGGATACATTTGATGATCGGCGGCCCGAAGGTCAGGTTGGGCACGAAGTGGCCGTCCATGACGTCGATATGAATGTAATCGCAGCCGGCCTCGTCGATGGCTTTGACTTCCTCGCCAAGGCGGGAAAAGTCGGCGGACAGGATGCTTGGGGCGATTTTGATGGTCATGGAATCCTCCGGGGATAGTGTTTCTGGTCAGATTTTAACAGATTGTTATTTGGTCAGCGACATGAATAGTTTTGGCAGTTTCTCGGGCAGGCGCTCGACCCGGTCGATGACCGTGTAGCGCTGGCCAAAGATATCCGCGACATAGTCGTCGGCATGGGCGTCGAGATTGATGCAATAGGTATAGATGCCCTGCCGGTCCAATTCCTGGACCGCCTTGTGAGTATCCTCTATGAGCTGGCGGTCATCGTCCGTATCGATGTCAGAAGGTTCACCGTCTGTCAGCACCAGCAATAGCTTTTTGTCGGCCTGACGGGCCCCCAGATAATGAGCCCCGTGGCGCAGCGCCGCCCCCATGCGGGTCGAGTATCCGGCTTCCAGTGCGGCCAGCCTGCCCTTTACGTCATCATTCCATGGCTCGCTATAGCCCTTGATATGCTGGTAGCGGACTTCATGACGGGTGTTTGATGAAAAACCGGCGATGGCGAAAGAGTCGCC
>JABMOQ010000154.1 GCA_013204045.1 Rhodospirillaceae bacterium
AAAAACAACGCATGGCTGCCACGCATGGAAGATGCCCGGGAAACGGAAGATATTCTGTCAAGCCAGGCACGCCAGCTTGATATCGATTGATCCTTTTTTAAACGTATTTGTTAAGACGGAGTATCCGGCAGGATGACCAACCCTGAAGTCGCAATTTTAATGCTTTCCATTTTTATCGTGATGGTGCTGTTCGGGTTCCCCGTCGCCTTCACGCTGCTCGCCATGGGTGTCGGCTTTGGCTATTACGCCTATTACGAAGGCGGCGACATCGTGACGGTCGCCGATCTATTCAACAACAAGATTTTCTATCTGTTGAACCAGAATACCTATTCGGTGATGGAAAACGACACCCTGGTCGCGATACCGCTATTCCTGTTTATGGGCTATGTGGTTGAACGTGCCAATATCGTCAACAAGCTGTTCTACTCCCTGCAAATGGCGGCCCGCAACCTGCCCGGCTCCATGGCCATCGCCGCCCTGATTACGTGCGCCGTATTTTCAACGGCCAGTGGCATCGTCGGCGCCGTGGTCACCCTGATGGGCCTGCTCGCCTTTCCGGCCATGGCCAAGGCAAACTATGACAAGAGCTTCGCCTCCGGTGTGATCTGCGCCGGTGGCACGCTGGGCATTCTGATCCCGCCGTCGATCATGCTGATCGTCTATGCGGCCATTGCCGAGCTGTCTCCGTTGCGCCTGTATGCCGCCGCCGTGATTCCGGGGTTCCTGCTGGCCGGATCGTACATTATCTACGTTATCGTCCGGGTCCTGATTAATCCGTCGATCGCGCCGAAACCCCGCGAAGAAGACATCCCGCCCAAGCGCGTTGTCTACTGGCAGCTTCTGACCTCGTTCGTGCCGCTGACGGCGCTGATCATGCTGGTGCTGGGATCCATTCTGGGTGGCCTGGCGACCCCGGCGGAAGCCGCCGCCATGGGCGCCCTGGGCGGGCTTGTGCTGGCCGCGTTGTACGGTTCCCTGAACTGGACCATGCTTAAAGATTCCGTCTACCTGACGGCCAAGGCGACGGCCATGGTGTGCTGGCTATTTGTCGGCTCGTGGACATTCGCTTCCGTGTTCTCGTACCTGGGCGGCCACGAAATTATCGAACATTTCATTCTCGGGTTTGACCTGGCGCCCTGGCAATTCCTGGTCATGGTGCAAGCCATCATTTTCCTTTTGGGCTGGCCCCTGGAATGGTCGGAAATTTTGATCATCTTCGTGCCCATCTTCCTGCCCATGCTCGACACCTTTGGCGTTAACCCGTATTTCTTCGCCATGCTGGTGGCCCTTAACCTGCAAACGTCATTCCTGACCCCGCCCATGGCCATGTCGGCCTATTACCTAAAGGGCGTGTTGGGGAATGCTATCGAATTGATGGATATTTTCAGGGGCATCATGCCCTACCTCGCCATCGTCATCGGCGTCATGGTCATGATGTACCAGTTCCCAGATATCGCCCTGTGGCTGCCTGATGTATTGTTTGGCAAATACATCCCTTAAGATCAGTGTCACCGGATGAATGGAGTATAAAAATCATGTCTTCGTCTACCATTGACAGAATTGCCGGCCTTTTGGGTGCGCTTCTGGTGAGTACTTTCGTTCTCGGTCTGGCCGATAGCATTTCCTCTGGTGCCGCCGGTTTTTGGGGCGGCTTGCCGTTTTGGGTGATCTGCCTGACGGTTCTGCCGCTGACTTTCTTCGCTTATTGGGATACGTGCTTCCGCAAGAAGCAAAGGGATCCCGCCGATGACGCTGATTGAACTTTCCGCCACCGACGCCGCCCGGAAAATACGCGACGGCTTGATCACCTCGGAAAATCTGGTCAAGGCCTGCCTTGAACGGATCGATCAGGTCGATGACACCGTTCATGCGTGGGCGCATCTGGTGCCGGAATACGCCCTGGATCAGGCCCGCGCCCTTGACGCCCTGCGGGCAAAAGGCGGCCCCATCGGGCCCCTGCACGGCATCCCCGTTGGCGTCAAAGACATCATCGATACCAAATCCCTGCCGACGGAAAATGGCACTGTTTTGGATTCCGGACGCCGCCCCAAGGCCGATGCACGCGTCGTCACCCTGCTGCAAGAAGCAGGTGCCGTCATCATGGGCAAAACGGTGACCACCGAGCTGGCCGTTTTTGGTCCCGGCAAGACCAAAAACCCCCACAACCCGGAACATACCCCCGGTGGCTCGTCCAGTGGCTCGGCCGCCGCCGTTGCCGCCTTCATGGTACCGCTGGCCGTGGGCACCCAGACCAATGGTTCGGTTATTCGCCCGGCATCCTACTGCGGCGTGTTCGGCTTTAAGCCGACCCATGGCCTGATTCCGCGCACCGGCATTCTATGCGCCTCCTCGCCGCTGGATACGGTCGGCACGTTTGCACGCTCGATGGAGGACACCGCCCTGTTGGCCGAGGCCCTGATCGCCTACGACGCCGACGACACGGCGACCCGACCCATGGCCAAACCGTCGCTAAGCAAAACCGTCGGCGATGAACCGCCGTTGACACCGATCATCGCCTTTGCCAAAACCGCCGTCTGGGATCAGGCCGACGAGGCCACACGGGAAGCTTTCGGCGAGCTGGTTGAAACCCTGGGCGACGATTGCCACGACCTTGAACTTTCAGAGCCTTTCAACCATGTGATCGACATGCACCGCAATATCATGAACGCCGATCTGGCGAAAAATTTTGCCGGCTACTACGAGCAAGGCAAGGACAAACTGACCGACACCCTTCGCCAGATGATTGAATTCGGCCAAAAGGTCAGCGCCGTCGATTACAACACCGCCATCGACGGCCAGGAATTACTCAACGCCGGTCTTGATCTGGTGTTCGAGCACTATGACTTCATCATCACCCCGGCGACCACCGGCGAGGCGCCGCTCGGGCTCGGTTCAACCGGTAGCCCGGTATTTAACACCCTTGCCTCCTATTGCGGAGTGCCGTCGATTACGTTGCCGCTGATGGAAGGTGCGAACGGGTTGCCGCTGGGTGTTCAGGTTATCGGCCCGCGCGGTGACGATGCCCGGTTGCTGAGAAACGCCAACTGGCTGATGCAGCGGCTATTGGGTTAGCCCTAGGTTAACCGTCGTTATTTCCGGCCAGCGGATGGTGACTATGCACCAGCCTTTTCAGGCGTTCATCCAAAACATGTGTGTAAATCTGGGTCGTCGCAATATCAGCGTGACCGAGCATTTGTTGTAGCGAGCGCAGGTCGGCGCCGTGGGCCAACAAATGGCTGGCGAACGAATGACGCAGCACATGGGGCGATACCCTGGCCGTGTCTATATTGGCCTCGATGGCGATTTCCTTCAGCATTTGCCCGAAGCGCGCCCGCGTCAGGTGGCCGTCCCGGCCCCGTGACGGGAACAGGAACCGCGTCGCCTTGGCCAGCACCTTGCCCTTCGGTAAGAATGTTTCACGTGAAACAATGTAAGTCTCAAGGGCCTCCGTC
>JABMOQ010000155.1 GCA_013204045.1 Rhodospirillaceae bacterium
AAAAATGGCGGAGGGAGAGGGATTCGAACCCTCGATACGGTTTCCCGCATACACGCTTTCCAAGCGTGCGCCTTCAGCCACTCGGCCACCCCTCCTCAAGCGGCGCAAATTAACCGAGGCGATGGGGCGGCGCAACGGTTATGATGCCGGTCATGCGAATACTCTTTTATATCGGGCTGGGTTTGATGGTGGCGGCCTGCTTTACGGCGGCCGCCGAAATGGCCGCCCACGCCATGCCCGGCGACAAAGGCGCGATAATCGTCTCGGCCCGCGACCTTTGGTACACGTTCTGGCCGAAAAGCCTGCTGGTTTTCGAGATTCGGGTCAACCGGCTTGTCCCGTGGCTGCTCGACCCTTATTTACTGGGCCTTATGAAGCTTCCTGCCTGGTTGATTTTCGGCGCCCCCGGCCTGACCCTGATGATCAAGGCCCGGCCCCCCGGCGGTGTCAATTACGACAACGAGCTGCGCGAGGCCCAGGAATCCTTCGAACTGTTCGACGAATTGACCCGTCTGGCCCGGGCCGAACAGGTGGAAAACGGCACCAGCCACGAGGTCCACGGCCCCCAGGACTTGCTGCCCGACCATCTGATGGGAGAGGATCTGGCCCCCGACGCCAACCTGCCCACCGATTTCGAGGCCGGGGAAATTCCTTCCTTCGAAGACGGCGGCGAGCAGAAATAGATCAGGATTTGGATTTTTTGTCGTCGCCCATTTTCAGGGCGGCGATGAACGCCGACTGCGGGATTTCGACCTTACCGAACTGACGCATGCGTTTTTTACCCTTCTTCTGTTTCTCCAGAAGCTTTTTCTTGCGGGTGATGTCGCCGCCATAACACTTGGCGGTGACGTCTTTTCGCATGCCGCTGATGGTTTCGCGGGCCACCACTTTTCCGCCGATGGCGGCCTGGATCGGAATTTTGAACAATTGCCGGGGAATCAGGTCTTTCAGCCGTTCGCAGACGCCGCGGCCACGGATTTCCGATTGCGCCCGGTGGCAGACGAAGCCGAGGGCATCGACCGGCTCGGCGTTGACCAATATGGACACCTTGGCCAGGTCGCCGGGGGTGAAGCCGTCCATTTCGTAATCGAAGCTGGCGTATCCCCGGCTGATGGATTTCAACCGGTCATAAAAATCGAACACCACTTCGTTCAGGGGCAGCCGGTAAATAGCCATGGCCCGGGTGCCGGCGTAGGTCAGCTCGATCTGTTCGCCGCGCCGTTCCGTGCACAGTTGCAACACCGAGCCTAAATATTCGTCGGGCACCATGATCGTCGCCTTGATCCACGGCTCGGATATTTCGGCGATACGCACCGGGTCCGGCATGTCGGCCGGGTTGTGCAGTTCCATTTCCGTGCCGTCGTTGAGCTGTATTTTATAGGCGACGGAAGGCGCCGTGGTGATCAGGTCCAGATCAAATTCGCGCTCCAGCCGTTCCTGAATAATCTCAAGATGCAGCAACCCCAGGAACCCGCAGCGAAAGCCCAGGCCAAGGGCCATGGAGCTTTCCTGCTCGAACTCGAAACTGGCGTCGTTGAGGCGCAACTTGGCGAGGCTATCGCGCAGGTCATTAAAGTCATTGGCGTCGGACGGAAACAGCGAGCAAAAAACCACTGGCACCGACGGCTTGAAACCGGCCAGGGCGACCAGGGCGGGCTTCCTGTCATCGGTAATGGTGTCGCCGACGTCGGTGTCGGCGACAGTCTTGATAGATGCGGTGATGTAGCCGATCTCGCCGGGACTTAAACTATCGACCTTGGTTGCCTTCGGCGTGAACACGCCGACCTGTTCGATCTGATGGGTGGTGCCGGACGCCATCATCCGCACCTTCATGCCTTTTTTCAGGATTCCGTCATGAACCCGCACCAGAATCATGACGCCCAGGTAAGGGTCGTACCAGCTGTCCACCAGCAACGCCTTTAACGGCGCATCAATATCGCCGGTCGGGGCCGGCAGCCGCTCGACCAGGGCTTCCAAAACGTTATCGACGCCAACCCCGGTTTTCGCCGAAATGGCCAGGGCGTCCGAAGTATCCAGGCCGATGACTTCCTCGATCTGCGCCTTGATGCGATCGGGCTCCGACGCCGGCAGGTCGATCTTGTTGAGCACGGTGATGATTTCATGGTTATTGCCGAGGGCCAGGTAGACGTTGGCCAATGTTTGAGCCTCCACCCCTTGCGTCGCATCAACCACCAGCAACGAGCCTTCGCAGGCGGCCAGGCTGCGGCTGACCTCATAGGCGAAATCCACATGGCCGGGGGTGTCCATCAGGTTGAGCTGATAGGTCTCGCCGTTGCGGGCCTTGTAGCTGAGGCGCACGGTCTGCGCCTTGATGGTGATGCCGCGCTCGCGCTCAATGTCCATGGAATCGAGTACCTGCTCCTTCATCTCACGGCTTTGCAGACCGCCGGTCATCTGAATCAGCCGGTCGGCCAGCGTCGACTTGCCGTGGTCGATGTGGGCGATAATGGAAAAATTGCGGATGTGACTTAAGTCTGTGCTCATGGCCGCGGGTTTTATCACCGCCGCCCTAGTTCGGCAACGGCAAAGGCGAAACCCCGATGACATAGGGGTGGGCCGCCAGCAGCGCCCCATAGAGCAGCAAACCGCCGACGATAGGCTTCCAGCCGATCTCGGACAACTTAAGCCGGGTGCGCCCCTGAATAAGGGCCAGGAACGGGATGTTGGCGGTTTCCGCCGCCAGCCGTCGCCAGTCGTCGTCGCCTTCGGCGCGTTTGCGTTGATCTATATGGAGCGCGCCGAGCGCCGATAGCCCGGCCAGGGATCCAAACAAAATCCACGCCGCCCCGTCACCATTGGCGGCCATATGGGCGAGCGCCCACAACACCACGGCGATCAGTACCGGATGGCGGGTGATCTTCAAAATCCCCGGCACGCCACCTGCCATGGGCACCTTTTCCAGCACCAGCGCCGACGGCCTGGCGATGGAATAGCCACTGGCCACCAGCACGCATGCCAGCGCCATCACCGACATGGGCAGATGCCGGAAGAACGTTATCGGCTCGAACAACGCCACATAAGGGGCGCGCTGGTAGGCGGCGATCAGCCACACCAGCAGCCCCAGGGACAACAGCGAGTAGCCGATGCGAAACGGCCAGTCGCCCAGGGTATCGATCATGGCCCGGCGCAGGCCCCCGTGGGACGGGATCATATGGGCGGCGACAAACACCGCCATGGCCAGGGCCAGTTCGGTTAAATCAGGAGTCATTTAATTTTAGCCGACAGAAATGACTGTCCACATCCATGACCGGAAATTGTTCGGGCAGGTCGGCACGGTCAATTTTATGAAAGCCGTTCTTTTCGTAGAAACGATGCGCCCGCGCCATGACCGCGGTCGAGCCGAGATAAATAGCGGACAGGGATTGCGTGCGGGCATGGGCGAGAAGGGCATCGAGCAGGCTTTTGGCAATGCCCCATTCGCTTCCGCGGTAATCGGCGGCGACGAACATTTTGCGAAGCGCACTTAAGTTCCCGCCGATGTCGAGCAGCCCGATGCTGCCGACGACGCGTCCGTCATCGGTCACCGCGATCCAGAATCCGCCGGCGGCCTTTTGATAATGACCGGGAATGTCGATCAGGTCGGGCTGATCGTCGAGGCCGATCGGCACCTTGAATTCATCACGCTGGATGGCGACCACAAGGCGGCCGACCCGGTCGGCCATGTCAGGCGTAAACGGCTGAATGGAAATAGATTCTTCCGGCATCGCGACACTAGATATCCGGCATATCGCGGCCGTGTTGCAGGCAGGCCGCAACCAGGGTATTGCGCAGCAGCACCGCGATGGTCATGGGGCCGACGCCGCCGGGCACCGGGGTGATCGCCCCGGCCACCTGTACGGCTTCCGCAAAATCAACGTCGCCGACCAGCCGGGTTTTTCCTTCGCCCTTTTCCGGGGCAGCGATACGATTGATGCCCACATCGATGACCGTGGCGCCGGGTTTGATCCAGTCGCCCTTGACCATTTCCGGGCGGCCGACGGCGGCCACAAGAATATCGGCGGCGGCGCATTCGGCGGCCAGGTTTTCGGTGCGTGAATGGGCGATGGTGACGGTGCAGTGTTCGGCCAGCAGCAATTGCGCCATCGGCTTGCCGACGATGTTGGAGCGGCCCAGCACCACGGCCTTCTTGCCTTTTAAATCGCCCAAGGTGTCTTTGAGCAACATGATACAGCCGAGCGGCGTGCACGGAACCATGGCCGAGGCGTCGCCGGTGGCCAGCCGGCCGACATTAATGACATGAAATCCGTCGACATCCTTAGAGGGCTCGATGGCGGCCAGCACCTGGGCCTCATCAATGTGATCGGGCAAGGGAAGCTGCACCAGGATGCCGTTGACCTTGGGGTCCTTGTTCAGGCCATGCACAAGGGTCAGCAGTTCGTTCAGGTCGGTCTCGGCGGGCAGCTTGTGCTCGAAGGACTGCATCCCGGCCTCGAGCGTCTGCTTGCCCTTGTTGCGGACGTATACTTCCGACGCCGGGTCTTCGCCGACCAGCACCACGGCCAGGCCGGGCTGCACGCCGTAATCGGTCAGCCGTTTGACCTCGGCGCCGATACGTTTTCGCAAAGCCTCGGCGAAGGCCTTGCCGTCTATTATTTTTGCCTCAGTCATATGCCCTCATCTCCCTAGATTGTCTGCCGCCCACTGGCGCAATTTTCCCAATATTTCGTCGGTATCGCCGCGAATGAAGAGTGTCTTGTTATTGTCTGTTTTGCCCCGGTTTATATCGATGGTTGATTTCGGCAGTTTCCACACCCCGGCCAGCAACTTGATCAACGCCGCATTGGCCTTGCCGTTTTCCGGTGCCGCGGTGACGGCTGCTTTCAGGAAAACCTTGCCGTCGGGGTCCTCAATGATATCGCCCATGCGATCGGCCGATGCCTTCGGGGTCAGCCGCACCCATAGGCGAACGCCGCGGGAAGCCGGGTTAAAAAAATCAGACAAACTTAACAAGCTGGTTGATGATCAAATCCTGGAGCAGGATCAGCAGCAAGATCAGCGCCACCGGCGACAGATCAAAGCCGCCCATCACCGGCAGCACCTTGCGGACGCGCCTCAGGGCCGGCTCGGTGATCTTGTTGGTAAAATCGCCCACCATGTAGACGAAACGGTTCGATGTATTGACCACCTTGAAGGCGACCAGCCAGTTGAGGATAACGCCGAGGACGACGATCCACACATAAAGGTCGATGATGCTGAGCACGAGCTTCAGAACAGGGCCGATAAAGTCTTCCATGGGCTTTTGTATCCTTGGCTTTTAAATTCGGGCCTAACCTAACCTTCCCGCCTTTTTCTGGCAAGGCTCGCCGCACCGCCCATAGCCCGCCGCTTGCCGCCTCTTGACAGGGCCGGGCCGGGGTCCCATAAAACCGCCGAAACCAGATGAAACCCATGATGGGGCCGTAGCTCAGTTGGGAGAGCGCGTCGTTCGCAATGACGAGGTCAGGGGTTCGATTCCCCTCGGCTCCACCAAGTCTCCGCCAAAAGCTGCGGGGCTTTGTTGTCTGGGCCTCGGGCCTTAAAGCGGATATTTACGCGAGTCTTTAAACGACTTTGATCTCGATCTCGCCAATGCCATCGATGCCGCCGGTCATCACGTCGCCGGTCACCACCGGGCCAACGCCATCGGGCGTGCCGGTGTAGATCAGGTCGCCGGGCATCACTTCATAAAGCTTCGACAGATGCGATATGCCTTCCTGGACGTTCCAGATCTGCAAATCAAGATCGCTGTCCTGGCGAATGTCGCCGTTGACGGCAAGCCAGATGCGGCCCTTGGCCGGGTGGCCGATGTCGCTGGCCGGGTGGATCGGCGAGATCGGCGCCGAATGATCAAACCCCTTGGCCGCTTCCCAGGGCTTGCCGTCCTTCTTGGCCTTGTTTTGCTGGTCGCGGCGGGTCATGTCGATGCCCAGACTGTAGCCGTAGACATGATCCAGGGCATCGGCGGCGGCAATATTTTTCCCGCCCTTAGCGATGGCGACGACCAGTTCAATTTCATGGTGTACGTCGTTTGACTGGGGCGGGTACGGAAAATCGCCGCCGCTCGGCAAAAGGGCGTCGGCCGGTTTTTGGAAAAAAAACGGCGGCTTGCGCTCATCGTTGCCCAATTCGCGTATGTGAGCCAGATAGTTTCGGCCGATGCAATAGATACGCCGCACCGGGAATCGATCATCGGTACCGGCGATTTCGACCGAGGCTGTCGGCGGCGCGGGAATAACAAAACTCATGGAAGCTCTCCTAAAGTTATGACGTAAGAATTCGGCTTTTATTTATCTATCATTATTTTCAGCGGTCCCGGCTCTGCCGGACGCCCTGATATCATCGATGGCGACCACGTCGTCGGTTTCATAATCCGATCCCAACAGGGCCTTGTGTACCGATTTAAGATGATCGCGCATGGCGATTTCGGCTTGTTCCTTATCACGGGCGACGATGGCATCGATAATCGCCAAATGCTGCCTGCTGGAGCGTTGACGGTGGGCGTCGGTCAGGCGCGATTTGCGCAAACGTCCCCATTCGGTTGCCTCGCGGACGGTGTTCAAGGCATTAAACAAGGTCAGCAGCAGCTTGTTGCGGGTCGCTTCGGCGATGGCCTGGTGGAATCCCCAGTCCCAGCGCTCGTAGGTATGCCAATCAACGGCGGTGTTTTTTCTTTTCGAGCATAAACGCATGCGCTCAATATTTGCCGAGCTGGCGTGAATGGCGGCAAGGCGGGCCAGGCCCGGTTCCAGCAACAGGCGCGCAGACATGACTTCCGACGGGTTGGTGTGGGTGCTGAGGGCCGCGATCTCATCCATCTTGTCGAGGGGGCGGGTGCCGACGAAGGTGCCGCGGCCCACATGGCGCCAGATTTTTCCTTCGGCCTCGAGCAGGCTCAGCGCTTTGCGCAGCTCGCCGCGGCTTATGTGCAGTTCCTCGCACAGCCGGCGTTCCGGCGGAAGCTTGCTTTGTGGCGCCAGTTCTTGGCCGTCTATATACGTCGTCAGGGCGTTGGCGGCAGGGTGCGGCGGGTTCATTTCAGCCAATCTTTCAAAACCAATTTTAACCAATCTATTATTGGTTAATGATCGTCATGATAACTTATTGTTCTATTATAATATGTTAACAAAAAACCATGGGGCTAATTGACACCATTATTATAATGGTTGATAATTTAGTGTCCATACAGAAACATCACAATTATGGGAATTACCCCTTTAAAATAAGAACGCTTCTAAATAATCGGCATAAAAATACGCTTTGGCTCATCAGGGAGGACATCATGAAAACTGTATTTAAAAAGCTCACGCTTATCGTTGCGTCGTTACTGTTAACGACGTTCATCATGGCGAATAATTCTTACGCCGCTAAAATTCGTATTGCGCTGGCGGAAACACCGTCAGACGAACTGGCGGCATTTTTTGTCGCCCTGGACCGGGCAAAAGCCAATGGCCTGGATTACGAGTGGACGGCGTTTGCCGACGAGGAACTGGCCATTCAGGCTATCTTAAGCGGCCAGATGGACATCGGATTTGGCACGCCCTATTCGGCAATGCAGAAATCGAAGGCACCGGTTCGGATTATTTTTCAATTGTCAAAATTGAAATTTTTCCCGGTATCTTCGAAAAAATACAGCAGCCTTAAAGACCTTAATGGCGAGCCGATCCTGCTGCATTCACGCGGCGGCGGAACGGATTCTATCGCCAACGTGATCGAAGACAAGGTGGGCATTAAATTTGGCAAGCGCTCCTACGTTCCGGGCAGCGCCAACAGGATTGTCGCATTGGTCGCCGGACAGACGGACGCCACCATCGTTGACCTGTCCAACAAGAACAAGCTGGTTAAGACCCAGGGCGATAAATTCAACGTGCTGCCCATGTTCGACGTGGACGCCAGCGACGAAGCCCTGTTCGCCAACCTGAACTGGATCAAGGCCAACGCCAAGGACGTCGATATATTTGTGCGTGCCCTGCTCAGCGTCTATCAGGATATGGCAAAAGACCCGACGATCATCCGCCGTGAAACCAACCCTGACGGGCCGATCGGGCAGTTGCCGAAAGAGGTTCTCGGCGAACTGGACGGCTTCTACGCCGACGCCGTTGCCGGCGGTTTGTACGATAAAAATGGCGGCGGAGAAGTTGCCGCAAAGGCCGATATGGAATGGTACCACAAGGCCGGCCAGCTCACCGGAAGTTTCTCTGATCTGAATATCGAGGACTTCTGGTATCTGAAGCCCCTGAGAGACGCCACCAAGTAAGCACCTTGAGGATCAGGCGTCGGCTTGCCCGACGCCTGATCGCTCTCTCAATTCCCTCAAGAATAGTGTATTAGCGTTTATGCGACACCGGGCTTTATCGCTGAAAATTCTGTCATCTGTGCTGATCTTCGGGGCCTGGGAAGTGGCCGGCCGGGTGCCGGTAAGTTTCGCCTTTCCGACGTTCCTGGAATCCATGGCGGCCCTTTGGGTCCTGACCATCGAGGGAACGATTTTTACGGCCTACGCGGAAACCCTGAAGCCGCTTGTTGTCGGTGTTTTGATTTCGGCGTTTATCGGAATTGGCCTGGGCATATGGATCGGGTTGAGCCGCAAGTTTGAATGGTTTATCTCGCCAATTTTTATTGTCATGCAATCGGCGCCGCTGGCCGCCCTGATCCCCTTGCTGATTATGGTTTACGGGATAGGGTTAACGTCAAAGGTGTTCGTGGTCTGCATCATGGCCATGCCGGTCATCGTTTTGAACACCGGCGGCGCGGTTCGCAATACTTCCGTTTCAATAGTAGAAATGGGCGAATCCTTTCTTGGCACCCGGCGCGATATCATCATGAAAATTATTTTGCCGGCGGCCTCGCCAATTATTTTCGTGGGGCTGCGCCTTGGCGTATCGGCGGGCTTTATCGGGGCCATTCTATCGGAGTTGAAGATCACCCCTACGGGGGTTGGCGATATTATCACCTACAGCCGCTCCATCGCCGATTACCCCAGCATGTATGCCGCCATTTTCTCCATCATCCTGTTAGCCGTTCTTTTTTTGAACCTTCTTGAGCGTATAGAGGTCATGTTATTCAAGGGCATTAACAAGGGATTCGTTTCAGATTGACCATCGGTGAAAAGTTATAATTTATGAATAATCAAACCACATCAACCAACGCCGTTTCGGTTCGTAATGTTTTCAAAAACTACGATGATGTCGAGGCCTTGCACGATTTGTCCCTGGATTTCCCCAAGGGCGAGCTGACCTCTTTGCTGGGCCCGTCGGGGTGCGGGAAAACCACGCTGCTGAAAATCATCGCCGGCCTGCTTCCCGCCACCAGTGGCGAAGTCATCGTCAATGGCAAAACAGTCACCGGTCCCGGGCCGGACCGGGCCTTTGTGTTCCAGGATTTTGCCCTGCTGCCGTGGGCCAGTGTCCTTAGAAATGTCGCTTTTGGTCTGGAGCTTCGCGGTGTGCCCAAGTCGGAAAGGGAAGCCATCGCCGAAAAATATATCGCCGACGTGGGCTTAAGCGGGTTTGAGCAGAAAGTTCCTCACGAACTTTCCGGCGGCATGAGGCAGCGGGTCGGCCTGGCAAGGGCCTTGAGCGTAAACGCCGAAGTGCTGTTGATGGACGAGCCGTTCTCTGCCGTTGACGAACAGACACGCAGGAAATTCCAGGAAGACCTGCTGAACTTGGTGAAGCACGAAAACAAGACTTTCCTTTTCGTCACCCACTCCATCGAGGAAGCCGTCTACGTTTCTGATCAGATCGCCCTGTTGTTGCCGCGCCCGAGCCGGGTTTCCGAAATCATCCGGCCCAGCGGTTTTCGGCACAAACCCATCGATAGCATCCGCCGGGATTCCGAATACCTTGATATCGTCGACAAAATCTGGGAATCCCTGCGCACGTACGTAGAGTAAGCAATCGTTATGAAATTATTTGGTTATCAATTGCCGGCGATGTCCTCTCTTCTGGTCTGGGGCTTGCTTTGGGAAATTATCGGTCAGCTGGAGTTGACGTTCTTTCTGCCTGCCTTGTCGGATGTTTTTATTACGTTATCCGAAATTATGACGACGAAACCGTTCATCAAGGCGGTGATAGATACCGGGCAGGCTTTCACCCTGGGCACTTTTTACGCCGTTACCATTGGCATACCCGTCGGAATTTTGATGGGGAAAAACCGGTTTATAGACGAACTGCTGCTGCCCTGGGTCAACGTGTTCCTCAGCGCCCCGCTGACGGCGCTGGTGCCGGTTCTGATGGTTCTGTTCGGATTCGGATTGAAAACCATTGTCATCACGACCACATTATTCGCCATCTGGATCATTATTTTGAACACCCGCGCCGGCGTTAAACAGATAAATCCGGCGCTGGTGGAAATGGCTAATTCCTTCGGCGCTTCGCCCATGGCCGCTTTTATGAAAATTTATTTATGGGCGGCGCTGCCGGAAATACTAAGCGGCGTTCGGATCGGTTTTATTCGCGCCGTTAAAGGCGTCATCATTGGCCAGCTTCTTATATCCATCGTCGGGTTTGGCGCCCTGTTTGAGCTGTATTCCCAACAATTCTTGATGTCGCATTTCTGGGCCGTCCTGTTGGTGCTATTTGCCATGGCCTTCACCATTTCCGAATTCCTCGGCTTATTGGAACGCAAAGTCAGCTACTACGCATCGAAAAGATAAATTCACGACGCCTGCCCGCCCTCGGATCACGCCTACTCGTACAGGCCCGGAAATTCCTCGAAGGTGCCGGTTTCCGCATTCTTGTGGCACTTGAAGCAGTTGGAGCCCCGGCTGTAGCCGCCCGCCTTGCTCATGCGCTTGTATTTGGCCGAGTAAACGGCCCGGGTCCAATAGGGCGTCTCCGTGATGCGGATGGGATCGACCCGGCCCTTTTTCGCCCACTGCTTGATT
>JABMOQ010000156.1 GCA_013204045.1 Rhodospirillaceae bacterium
AAGGCCCGCCTCGGGTCGTTTGTCGAAGGGAACGTCGGCCCATTTCGGCCCGCCAACGGCGCCCAGAAGAATGGCGTCCACGGCCATGGCGTCGGCCATGGTTTCTTCCGAAATCGATTCGCCACAGGCGTCATAGGCACAGCCGCCGACCAAGCCTTCTTTAATGTCGAACGAAATGGAGCG
The DNA here is from genome assembly GCA_013204045.1 of Rhodospirillaceae bacterium. Classification (GTDB taxonomy): domain Bacteria; phylum Pseudomonadota; class Alphaproteobacteria; order Rhodospirillales; family JABHCV01; genus JABMOQ01. The sequence continues at coordinate 184 of JABMOQ010000156.1, forward strand.
CTTGCCCGCCAGCCAGTTGATAACGCGGCGAACTTCGGCCATGACCTCGGGGCCAATGCCGTCGCCGGGCAGGATCAGGAGCGTCTTTTTGTCGGCCATGGTTGGTTTCCCCTCGCGTGTATCGGATAGGTTGGTTCGAAAGCGATCAGCCGTAGAGCCAGGGCTGTGCGGCTTTCTGTTTTTCCTCGAAACTTTTGATCTCGGTTCCGCGTTGCATGGTCAGGCCGATATCGTCCAGGCCCTCCAACAGGCATTGTTTGCGGAAGGGGTCGAGCTCGAACTTGACGCAGCCGCCATCGGGTCCGGAAATTTCCTGGGCTTCCAGATCGACGGTCACGGTGGCATTGGCCCCGCGCTCGGCGTCGTCCATCAGCTTGTCCAGGTCTTCCTTGGAAACGACAATAGGCAGGATGCCGTTCTTGAAGCAGTTGTTATAAAAGATGTCGGCAAAATCTGTCGAGATCACGCAGCGGATGCCGAAGTCGAGAATCGCCCACGGCGCGTGCTCGCGCGATGAGCCGCAGCCGAAGTTATCACCGGCGACCAGAATTTCGGCCTTCCGGTAAGCCGGTTTGTTGAGCACAAAATCTTCGATTTCATTGCCGTCATCGTCGTAACGCATTTCGAAGAACAGGCTTTTGCCGAGACCGGTGCGCTTGATGGTCTTCAGGAACTGCTTGGGGATAATCATGTCGGTATCGACATTGATAATCGGCAGCGGGGCGGCGACGCCGGTCAGCTTGGTGAATTTTTCCATCTTTCCGCAATCCCTCAATCTAACGTGCGAACATCTATCAGGTGACCGGCGATGGCGGCGGCGGCGGCCATGGCCGGGCTGACCAGGTGGGTGCGTCCGCCGCGGCCCTGGCGGCCTTCGAAATTGCGGTTCGATGTGGACGCGCAGCGTTCCCCCGGTTCCAGCTTGTCGGCGTTCATGGCCAGACACATGGAGCAACCCGGTTCGCGCCATTCGAAACCGGCTTCCAAGAAAATCTTGTCCAGGCCTTCTTCTTCCGCCTGTTCCTTGACCAGCCCGGAGCCGGGCACGACCATGGCGCTGACGGTGCCTGCCACCTTGCGGCCCTTGGCAATGGCGGCGGCGGCGCGCATATCTTCGATGCGCCCGTTGGTGCACGATCCGATAAACACCCGGTCGATGGCGATCTCGGCCAGCGGGGTGCCGGGTTTCAGGTCCATGTAGTCGAGCGAGCGTTGTATGCCTTTACGCTTGGCCGCATCGGGTTCGTCATTGGGGTCGGGAACCACGCCGGAAATCGGCAGCACGTTTTCAGGGGACGTGCCCCAGGTAACCTGCGGAATCAGTTGCGCCGCATCCAGGGTCACCTCGGCGTCATAAGTCGCCCCTTGGTCGCTGGTCAGGGTCTTCCAATACTGCACGGCGGCTTCCCAGTTGCCACCCTTGGGCGACATGGGCAGGCCTTTGACATATTCGAATGTGGTTTCGTCGGGCGCGATCAGGCCGGCCCGGGCGCCGGCTTCGATGGTCATGTTGCAGACCGTCATGCGGCCTTCCATGGTCAGGTTTCGGATCGCATCGCCGGTGTATTCGATGACGTAGCCGGTGCCCCCGGCGGTGCCGATCTTGCCGATCATGGCCAGCACCAGGTCTTTCGCCGTGATGCCGGGCGCCAGATCGCCGACCACGTTAAAGCGCATGTTCTTGGCCGGCGACTGAACCAGCGTTTGCGTCGCCAGAACGTGTTCGACTTCCGACGTGCCGATGCCGAAGGCCAACGCACCGAAAGCGCCATGGGTGGCGGTGTGGCTGTCGCCGCAAACGATGGTGGTGCCGGGCAGGGTGAACCCCTGCTCCGGGCCGATGATGTGGACGACGCCCTGGCGGATGTCATCCATGCCCAGATACGGCACGCCAAAATCGGCGCAGTTCTTTTCCAGGGTTTCGACCTGAATGCGGGATTGGTCGTCGGCGATGCCCTTGGAACGGTCGGTGGTCGGCACGTTGTGATCGGCAACCGCCAGGGTTTGCTCAGGACGGCGCACCGTCCGGCCATTGTTGGCCAGCCCCTCGAAGGCCTGCGGGCTGGTGACTTCGTGCACCAGATGGCGGTCGATGTAGATCAGGCAGGCGCCGTCATCGGAAACGTCAATGACATGGCTTTCCCAAATCTTGTCGAACAGCGTCTTGGGTTTCGTCGCCTGGGGCATGGGCTATGGGACTTATTCTTCGCCGGTTTTTTCCGCAGGTGCGGCAGCTTTGGCTTCTTTTTTACCCTTCTTGCCCTTCTTCGGCTTGGCCCCGACTTCGGCCTTGGCCTTGGCTTTTGCTTCGGCCGCTGCGGCCTTGGCCTGGGACGTCAGCTTGCCGGCAAAACCATCGGTCTTTTCGGCAATACGAGCCGATTTACCGGTGCGTTCGCGCAGGTAGTAAAGCTTGGCGCGGCGCACATCGCCGCGGCGTACAATTTCAATCCCGGCGACGTTCGGCGAATACAACGGGAACACACGTTCGACGCCTTCACCGGACGAAATCTTGCGCACCGTGAACGCCGAGTTCAGCCCGGCGTTCTTGCGGGCGATGCAGACGCCTTCGTAAACCTGGATGCGCTCGCGGGTTCCTTCGACCACCTTGACATTGACTTTCACCGTGTCGCCGGCGGCAAAATCGGGAATCGGCCGTGCGTTGGCCAGCTTCTCGCGCTGTTCGTTTTCAATTTCTTCAATGACATTCATGGCTCTTATCCTTCGTCTACATCCTGGTCTTTGTTTCCGGGCGCGGCGCGTTCCATCAGGTCCGGTCGCCGCTCCCTGGTAATTTTTTCCGCCTCGGCCCGTCGCCAGGCCTTTATGTTCTCGTGGTGGCCGGACAGCAGAACCTCCGGCACTTGTCGCCCCTTCCATTCCTGGGGCCTCGTGTAGTGGGGATATTCCAGCAATCCCCGCTCGAAACTTTCATCCTCGCCCGACGCATCCGATCCCATAACACCCGGCAGCAACCTGACACAGGCATCAATCAGGGCGATGGCCGCCGGTTCGCCGCCCGACAGGACGAAATCACCGAGGCTGATTTCTTCGATGTCATGGGCTTCCAGCACCCGTTCATCGACGCCCTCGAAACGCCCACATAGCAACCGGACACCCGGCCCCGATGCCAGTTCCCTGACCCGCTTCTGGTCCAGTGGACGGCCCCTGGGTGACAGGTAGATCAGCGGTAAATCAGCCTTTTCAGGCGCGTTTCCCGTGATCGCCGCGTCCACCACATCGGCCTTCAGCACCATTCCTGGGCCGCCACCGAAGGGGGTATCATCCACGGAGCGGTGTTTATCGCTTGCAAAG
>JABMOQ010000157.1 GCA_013204045.1 Rhodospirillaceae bacterium
GAAAAATACCGGAAAAAGCAGCCCCCTGCCCTGTCCGCCTCCTAAATCTGAGCCAACCTGTTAATTGGCTCGTTACGGTTAATATACCAGAACAGGTGGATATTTGGAAATTCTAATATAAGTTGACCCCTTACCTACCCTAGTGGGTAGAGGGTACGGCGATCATCCGAGGACGGAGAAGCTGCTCTCGTTATTAATCTCCCGGTTACGGGAGAAGAAACCCAGATCCAGGGGACGGTTCAGACGTTCAAGGATATAGGTAACAGGTTCCTTGTCGTGATCCTGTCCTTTTTCACAAGATTCAATCAACTCAAGCATCATCTTGCCGGCGACCGGTGCGTTTTTGTATTGGTTGCCGCTGGATCCGATCGCCATGTAAAACCCATCCAAGTCCGACTTGTCATAGATCGGAATCCAGTCCGGTGTCACATCATAAAGGGAGACGATGCCTGTGGGATGTTCCGGTATTCCAAGTGTCGGCATACGTTGCGCCAGACGCATGACCTGATAGCGCATCTGGTCGGTTGGGTCGGTTGAATAATTATCCGGATCGACCCATTCATGGGGATCACATTCGGGATTTTCGCTACCGACAAGAATACGGTTGCCGACCTCGGGACGGCTGTAGCTGCCGACGTCGCTGTCAGATGAAATCATGCCTTCATTTTCAATATCGAAACCTTGCGGCCCCGGAATATAGGCGACCTCTTCGCGCAGGGCCCGGGTCGTCAATGCCATGGTTTCGGCGACCCCGGCCATTTCATTGATCTTTGAAGAATGGGGGCCGGCTATGTTAATAACCACCGGGGCGTCGATATCCGTGCCATCGGCAAGGGTGACCCCGGTAACGCGTCCCTTGTCCTGGCGAATAGCGACAATCTCGGCATTGAACTGGAATTTGGCGCCGTGAGCTTCGGCCGCCCGCTGCGCGTTATGGGTGCTCAGCTGCGGGTCGCTCATGTAGCCAGCGCAGGGAAAATGGAGGCCCCCCTCGATGCTGCCACCGTTCGGTTCCCCAAAGGCCGGATCATCAGGAAGTTTTGGCGGCGAATAGCTGTTCAGGTCCATGAACGGCATTTTCTTCAGAATGTCTTCCGGCCTCAACTCATGCCAGGGAATTTCGAGGGCATTCATATACCCTATCATGTGCTTCAGGCCATTGTTTGCCGGTGTTTTCATGATCACACAGCCACATTGACGAAAAATTGCGTGCCCAAGTTCGTCCTCGACCCCCAGGTAGCCCGGCCAGTCCTGCCAGTGAAAAAAGTTTTCATAAGCCAGGGCTGTACCGTCGAGGGTCGAATAATGGGTACGGATGATGGCGCACGAATAGCCGGTCGAGCCGTAACCGGCGGCCGCAAGCTTGTCGATGTTCAGTGTCTTCCAGCCCTTTTTGGCCATCTCGAAGGCGGTGCAACAGCCGATGATGCCAGCCCCAATGATGATGGCGTCATAATTTTTATTCATGGCGGATTAGAAAGCAGAATTCTTCAGGGAGCGCAAGCGGCCCGTCGAAAGATCGGGCAGCCTGGGCAGTTTCTCCACGCAGGTGGCCGACGTGAAGGCCACTGCCTCCAGGCACTTTTTCATGCTGGCCATGGCGATAACATGGCGGTTCGGTGGCGACTGCAACAACACCATATAGACCGGCCCGAAGTCCTTGCCCTTTAAAACAGTGTTCGGGTCGAACGCCACGACGCCGGCAACCGGTTTTGGTGCCCATTTCAAGGAACGGAATTCCCCGGTCGATGAATCTGGCAGACGCGGCAGCCTGGAAATACACCGGGCATTGGAATGTTCCGCCGCCAACTGGCATTTTTCCATACTGGTCATGGTGATGACATGCCGGTTCGGTGGCGAACGTAATATTTCAAGATAGGCGCCAGCAGAATCTTCGGCAGCGGCCGGTTTGACGGCCGCAACGATGGAAAAAATGGCGACAAAAAACGCCGTAAACCCTAACCGCTTCATTTAAATATCCCGCCACAAACGGTTTGCCCAGGGTAGCCAGAGTGTGGCACCGGGCTTGGCGGATGTCACCGGGAATCTTGGCCTGAACCCGGCTTGGGGGGATTCATGCTTGAATCTCTTACACTTAGTAACAACTTGGTAACTGTTGGCGACGTAACGTCCAAAGTGAACAAAAGTGGTTATTCCTGGGGAATCCGATAATGCTGCGTCTCGCCGCCCTCCTTATGCTGTTCGTAACCCTTCCCGGCGGGTTGCTTGGCGGTGAACTTTCGTCAACCGATGACCCGCAGCACGAAGGGATATCTATCAACGAACAGTCCGTGTTCAAGAACTGGGGCGTTGGCGCCATGACCTGCGCCAACTACGTCGATGCCCGTGAATTCCCTGACTCTCCCATTGGTCCCTACGATGCAACCTTCCGCCAATGGCTGATGGGTTTTGCCACCGCCTTCAACATCAAGGATTCATCCACATCCGATCTGCTTGGCAATACCAGCGTTGAACGTGCCATGGGATGGATCGAAGGTTACTGCCGCAAACACGGCGACGAAGAATTTTTTACCGCCGTCTGGGAATTCACCAAAATGGCCTATCCACACCGGGCAAAATCGGCCACCAGGATGGTCAGAAACTAATCTAGGTTGGCCGCGTCATGGTGAACACCTTGTCGACCACGGCGTAATCCATATAGCCGAGCCGGGCCAAGGGCCGGTACAGCGTCACATCGATGCGCCCGTCAACCAGCACGTTATCGTGGATATGAACGCCAACCACACGGCCAATAACCATGACGTTGCGCGTATTCGGGTCATCCGATGGCAACTCAATGGTCTGGTGATGAACGCATTCAAGATTTATCGGTGATTCATCAACCCTGGGCGCCTTGACCAGCCGCGATGGGGCCGCCGTCAGGCCGGCATGGATAAATTCGTCTGTTTCCGGTGGCAGGTCTGCCGAACTGGCGTTCATCTGCTCGCGCAGGTCCCATGTCGCCACATTAACGACAAATTCCCCCGTCGCTTCGATGTTGGTGACCGTATCCTTGGGGCCGTGCGCGTGAGACCCGTTTGATGCGTACATGACCATGGGCGGGGCCCCGCTGATTGCGTTGAAAAAGCTGTAGGGCGCCAGGTTGGGGGTGCCATCGATGCCGAGGCTTGAAATCCAGCCGATCGGCCTGGGCGCAACACAGGCCTTGAACGGGTCGTTGGGCAGGCCGTGGGGGGTGTTGATCTCGTAGAACATGGATGGGGCTCCGGGCAGGTGTATATCGGCAGAAACCCTAGCATCCCGCGCGCATATTTACTGACAATTTTATCAAAAAGTCAGTTCATTTGCAGTTCAGGAAGAATATGCATGATGGCGCCAGTCTGGATACTCGAACGCCTTATTTATTGCCGATGGAGGATACCTTGATTTACAACGTTTCAACGGAATTGGCCTATTTTGGCTCGTACGCGCTGGTTTTCGTCCTCAGTGTCACAACCATGTTGCTGTCATTTCGGGTGTTCAATCGGCGCAAGGCGCTGATGCGGGCCCTCGTCGGCAAACCCCTGCCCGAAGAAAAAAACGTCCTGGCGCTGATCCGCCAGTTCGGACACGTTGAAATACACGAAGCCGGAACGGTGCTGTTTCAAAAAGGTGATAATCCGGACCAGCTGTTCATCATCGATTCCGGCGACGTCATGCTGGAAGAAATTGAGGTTCGCCTGGGCAAGGACGATATTCTTGGGGAACTGGGCGTTTTCACCCCAGGCGTTTCCAGAACCTGCAGCGCCGTCTGCAAAACCCGCTGCGTGACCCATACGCTGCCCTATGAAACGCTGCTGCGCTTGTATGAAAAGCATCCAAGGGTCGGCCTGTTTCTGATGCGTTTGGTAGCCGAACGCCTTTTGCAGAGCAAGGCAAGCTTCATACCCTGCCCGGCCGTCATCAGCCATTCCGAAACCCAGCCCGGTTGCCCGAGCGACCTACAGGGCGTCTGCCCGTATCTTTCCTAGAAAGTTGCCGATTGCAGCCCCCCCCCTGCGGAGCTGGAACTGAATCGCCCCTAGATTGCTAGACACCTTGCTGGGTAAAAATGAAGCAAGGAGAAGATCATGTCTGGACGGCATTTAGCGTCGCGAGGAAGTCATTTCACGTTGTTTTACTCGGTCCTACTTATCAAGACTGCACGTTGCTATTC
>JABMOQ010000158.1 GCA_013204045.1 Rhodospirillaceae bacterium
CGTTTAATTTCTTTATCTTCTTCTATCGCCACGCACCCACTGTTATCCTCTGCTCATTATTCCTAATCTGTGGGTCACAGGTTCGAATCCTGTCGGGCGCAGCAAACTTTTATCAATTGCTGTCAGGCAACGCAGCGCCCTTTCTGTTCCCGCGCAGATATTTTTGTATATCTTTTGCCTGAACTGCGTTCGGCTTAAAGGTGGTCATGTCTATTTTATAAAGATCACTGACGTGCAGAACTAGGTTCTAATTGTTTAGATTCCTGCATCCTGTTAATTGAAAAATTATCTGCATGGTTATCCAGATTCAGCCGCTGTCGGGCGGCATTCAGTATTCTGGCAAGAAGCTGGTCGTAGGAAATCCCGGCAAATTTGGCCATTAGATTGACCTTCCCGTCCCAGCACCAGCCCGGATTCGGATTGACCTCTAGCAACTTGATGTCGCCATTGCTGTCGGCGCGAAAATCGAAACGGGCATAATCACGGCATTCCATAACCTCGAACATGCGAGATGAATACTGAATGAGCATATGCTGAACTTCGGCGTCGGCACCGGTTTCCAGATAATTAATTTTGTTCCAATAGGGCGATTCCGGATGCCACTTGGATTCGTATCCCAGAATGCAAGGAAGCCCCACGTCAAGTTCGCTGAAATCGACCTCCAAAATCGGCAGGGCATCCAGCCCTGTTTCGATATTGCCGATAAGTGTGACACTGTATTCTGCGCCGTTCAGGAATTCCTGCACCAGAATGGCCCGGTTGGGCAGAATTTCACGCAAATACCCAAGATATGAAACCAGCTCATTGGCATTGTGGACCACGGCCTTCTGGGTAATGCCGATACTGCTATCGCCCAGCGCCGGCTTTAAAAGCGCCGGAAAAATAGACGGCAGTGTCGCCAGGTGATCGCCCGAACGGATGATCGTCTCCAGGGGAACGGGAATATCATGGGCCAGCGCCAAGGCCCGCACCATGGCCTTGTCGTAACATGTGCCCAGGCAAACAGGCCCGGCTCCCGAATAGGGAATGTTCATCAGCTCCAGATAGGCGGGAACGTGCAGTTCCCTCATCGCTTCATTGCCGAAGCCTTCATCACACAGGTTGAAGACGAAATCCGCCTTGGCCGATTTAAGTTCCTCCAAAAGAGTCGGGTGGTTGTCGTGATAGGTAAAATGATATCCCGGCATTTTCCCGAGGGATTCCTTTAGACGATTGACCGTATCAATATCTTCCTCGTTAAACTGGCCGTTATTCTTCACTTCATCGGGAAGACGCGGGTCCCCCAGGGCAACGGCAACGGACAAAAATTTCTCCATAGGGGCAGAAATGGTTTTTTTGACGGGCGCTTCCGCAGTCAGAAATAGCCGATGCGCCATCATGCCGAGGTCTTGCTGGCGGGTGGATTCACCTTTCAGGGCTTTGTGAAGGCCGACATTCAAGAAGCCAACTTCATCCAGAAGACTCATGATGCTTTCGCAGGAATACAGGCGCTCAGCGTAGAACTGATCGGCAATGACGCCGCGCTCGGCATGGGTGACCACTTCACGGCTGATCAATCTTTTGCCATCGGCCGACAAGGTACGTTCCCGACAGACAAATTGATTCTGGTCTATCCATTCCCAAGACCTGGGTTCAAAATTATTCCGCATCCATTCTCCATCGGAAATATCAATGGCGAAGGTGCCCTTATCGCATAGTGCCTTTTGCACGGATTGCAAAACTTGCCTGTCGTCATCCTCACTCTCAAAATACCCAAACGAATTGCCCATCATGCAGATAGCATCAAGGGATCCTGTCGGCACCCGTACAAAGCGGGCATCGCCTTCGCGAAAGGAAACGGAAAGGCCCAGTTTGCGGGCCCGTTTTCTGGCTGTGCGGATCAGGTAGCGAGACCGATCAATGCCCGATACAGAGGAAAATCCCCGTTGCGCAAGTTCGATAACGTGACGACCCTGTCCGCAGCAAAGATCGAGTATTCGATCCCCCAGCCGGATTCCGGTGGTGGAAATCAGAAGGTCGACCTCATTTCGAGTCGCTTCCAAGTTTTCTACCACATCGCCATCTGTTTTAAGATAAAGGGATGTGAAAAGGTCACGCCACCATTCCCCCGGCAAATGCCCTTCCAGGTCGGCAAGCGGGCCAAGAGTTAGGGGTAGATTTCTTTTGCCGGGAAAAGAAGAGCTGCCTGATGATTTCATAGCTTAACCCCATATGAATTTATGTGTTGCAGGTCTAGAGACGGTGACTGGATGAAGGGGGGTCTATGCCCGGTCCAGCCACCGCTTGCGACGAGATGTTATTGACCGATTTCCAGCATGCCATTTTCGATTATCACTGTGTCATCGGCCGTTGCGACCACTTCACCCTGGTCGCCAAGGATCAAGGTGCAGCCTTCCGTGCAGACATCATCCAGAATTTCTTCGGGGGCCACTTCAATGACATCTTCACCGGCGGGCGTGACGATGGTCACCGTATAGGCCCGGTCATCGGCATTGATAATCTGGGTGGCCTGGGCGCTGGTGTATGCGAAAATGGCGAGAAGAGCTGTAAATAGCGACACGTAACGCATGGGGGTTCTCCTAAAAAGATAGATTGGCTCGATTGTCGAGCGGCATTGAAGCAGAGAATGCGGCCAAACTATCTATCTAAAAAGCGAAATTTATTGATATTTAATATCGAATTTATCAATATAATAATTCATAGAAACCCTTGTCTTCAGCCATTACAGGCATACTGTGGATATAGAACTCGCACGCACCTTTTTATCGGTTCTCGAGGCAGGCACCTTCAATCATGCCGCCGCACGCCTGAACGTGACCCAGTCCACGGTCAGCACCCGAATAAAAACCCTTGAGGAACAACTTGGCCGCATCCTGTTCACCCGCAGCCGCGCCGGGACCTTCCCGACGGGAGCGGGGCGGCAGTTCCATCCGTATGCCGTTAATCTGGTTAGAGTCTGGCAACAGGCGCAGCAGGAAATCGCCCTGCCTGCAGACATGGAAACCATTCTTGCCATTGGCGGGCAATTGACACTGTGGGAGCGCCTGTTGCTGAGATGGATACCATGGGCCCGTGATACGCTTCCGGATATGGCCGTCCGCGCCGAGGTCGGCTCTTCCGATGGCCTGATGCAACAACTGCGTCAAGGCATGCTGGACATTGGCGTCATGTACACGCCGCAAAGCCGACCCGGGCTGACGATTGAAAAATTATTGGTCGAGCGCCTGGTTCTTGTTTCGAGCTCCCCGGCAACCAAAGCCGCAGGAGAACCCGGGTATATCTATGTAGACTGGGGTCCGGAGTTCCGCACCGATCACAGCAATGCCTTTCCCGACATGGAACTGGCCGTCCTTGTCATCGGATACGGCCCTCTGGCGCTCCGTTACATTCTGGAACACGGCGGCGCTGGATATTTTCCCCAACACATCGTCCAGACCCATATCCAATCCCAGAGACTTCACCGGGTTCGACGGGCGCCGACATTTTCAAGGCCAGCCTATCTGGTCTATTCGACGGACGATTACGGACAAGAATGGTTCAAAACCGCCCTGCAAGGGCTGCGCTATGTTGCCACGCTGAAATCCGATGTGTGAGCAAATCCCGTTAAAATTGGATACCTGAAAAAGTGGGCATCACGGCAATGGCCTGCGGCCCTAAATTCCTTTGCCTTCTTCTATCCTCTGCTCATTATTCCTAGTCTGGAAGGATCAAAGGCTCGAATCTCGCCGGGCCCATCAATCTTTTGCCAGCCGATGTTGACGGATCAGTAAACACTTGCCGCCGCAGCCGGTATTGCCAAAACCGCAGAAGCGGCAACCATTAAGTCGCATATTTGGGAACGAACCTGCCTCAGGTCTTCGCTTGTTTCGCTCAACGATAGGTTTGCTTTCATATCGACACAGACTAAAGATTATTAGCCATTGCTCAAAACTTTCCGTGGGGCTCTAGCGGCGCAATCGGAGGGAAAATGAGGAGGGTAATTAATCCCAACTACCACACAAATTTCATTTATCTTCTTATAACGCTACGTATCGCCTAGTATCATTTCTTCAATATTCCTAATTTGGGAGTCAGGGGCTCTAATCCTCGCGGACGTACCAGCTTTCCATGCCATTCGGATAGAGAACTTTTACCTCATCATGCCAATAGACAGACTCATAACGGGCTTCAAATCCTTCCGGGAGACGTATTACGAGGAACAACCCGATTTCTACCGGCAGTTGGTAGAAAAAGGCCAGAGACCCGACGTCATGATCATTGCCTGCTCTGACAGCCGGGTGAACCCTTCTATTATTGCCAAGGCTGACCCGGGTGAGTTGTTTATCGTCCGTAACGTGGCCAATCTGGTGCCCCCCTATGAGCCTGACAGCGGCTATCACGGGACCAGTGCAGCAATTGAATTTGCGGTGCGTGACCTCAACGTTGAGCACATTATTGTGCTGGGCCATTCCCATTGCGGCGGCATCCGCTTCCTCTGCGAGGGCCATGAAAACGCAGAAAACAGGGAATTTCTTGACGGCTGGATGTCTATTGTCGGAAAGGCGCAGGAGGGTAGCCTGAAGGGAGAGGCAAGGCTTCGCTACGTTGAAAGGGAAGCCGTTAAAATATCCCTGGGCAATCTTCTCTCCTTCCCCTGGGTAAAAGAACGGGTTGAAGACGGCCGGTTAAAGCTACATGGCTGGTTGTTCGACCTGGAGGTCGGGGACCTTCTGGCTCACGAAGCCGGGGGCGACTGGAAGACGGCAACGTTAGAAAATTCATGACACAGAATTCTGCGACCCCGGACAAAGACGCCCCGTTACGCGACGACATTCGCCTGCTCGGCCGCTTGCTCGGCGATACGGTACGCAAGCAGAACGGCGAGGCCGCCTTTGAAATTGTCGAAATGATCCGGCAGATTTCCCTGCGTTATCACCGCAATGATGATGCGCCAGCCAGGCAGGAACTGGAAAATATATTAAATAGCCTTGATCCCGTACAGGCCGTCGATGTGATCCGTGCCTTCAGTCTGTTTTCCCATCTGGCCAACATTGCCGAAGACCTGCACCATATTCGCAGAACCCGCAGCCATGACATGGCAGGAGACCTGCCCCGGCGAGGCGCCATGGCCAACGAGTTGATCCGGGCTACGCAAGCCGGGGTCAGCGCTGAAAAATTACGCGCCTTCTTCGCCGATGCCCACGTAGTCCCCGTGTTGACCGCGCACCCGACCGAGGTTCGCCGCAAAAGTAGCATGCACCATGAATTGACCATCGCCGACCTTCTGGCCCGGCGTGGAAAAACTGACTTGACGCCGGGCGAGCTCGCCAAAATCGACGGACAGATACGCCGAACGGTGCTGGCCCTGTGGCAGACCGGCATGTTGCGGACCAGCCGCCTGAACGTTCTTGATGAAGTCGCCAATGGCCTTAGTTACTACGATTATACTTTCCTTGATCAACTGCCAAAAATTTATCGCGCCATCGAGGACCAGCTTACTGACCCCCCCGGCGACTTGCCGGCAGAGTCGATTGCGCCTTTCTTGCAGATCGGCTCGTGGATTGGCGGCGACCGGGACGGCAACCCCTTTGTCACCGCCGAAGTGCTCCGTGAGACGGTTCGCCGTCACGGCACCAAGGTGTTTGCCTTTTATTTCGATGAGCTGCACCGTTTAGGCGGCGAATTGTCGTTGTCGAGTTTTCTGGTAACGGTTCCCACCGCACTTGCCAAACTGGCCGAACAATCGCCGGACAGATCTCCGCACCGTGCCAATGAGCCTTATCGGCGGGCCATATCGGGACTTTATGCGCGGCTGGCGGCGACGGCCAAAATATCTGGCCTTGGCAAACCGCCGCGCCATCCGGTTGGCGAAGCCCCGCCCTATGGTGGACCGGACGAACTGGCGCGTGATCTGGATATCCTCCATGACGCGCTGGTGGAAACCGGACTGGCCGATCTGGCCGATGGCCGGTTACGGGACTTGCGCCGGGCCGTTAGCTGTTTCGGCTGGCACCTGACCAGCCTCGACCTTCGGCAAAATTCCGACGTCCATGAACGGGTCATTACGGAACTGTTTGAAGTCGTTGACGCCGGCACAGCATATGCGGAGCTGCCGGAAGATCAACGCATCAATCTGCTGGTCGCAGAGCTGGGCTCGGGCCGGTCCCTGCTGCGAAGTGAATGGACCTACACGGATGAAACCACATCAGAATTGGAAATTTTCCAGGCGGCGGCAGTCGCCCGGACAACCCTCGGGGCGCGGGCGATCACCACCTCGATTATTTCCAACACCCGTTCGGTTTCCGACATGCTGGAGCTGGCCGTGTTGCTGAAACAGGTTAATCTGGTGACTCCCGGTGGCGGCAGCGCGCTTCATATTGTTCCCTTGTTCGAAACCATCGCCGATTTGCGTAATTGCGTCGACATCATGGATCGGGTGCTGTCGATCCCGGAATATAGGGCGTTGGTTGAGAGTCTTGGCGGCGTCCAGGAAGTCATGCTCGGTTACTCGGACAGCAACAAGGACGGCGGTTTCGTCACCTCGGGTTGGGAACTTTACAAGGCGCAGACAGGCTTGATCGACCTGTTTGCCCGACACGGCGTTAAGTTGCGCCTGTTCCATGGCCGGGGCGGGACCGTCGGGCGGGGCGGCGGCCCCAGCTACGATGCCATCCTGGCCCAACCGGCCGGGGCTGTGCAGGGCCAGTTGCGCATGACCGAACAGGGTGAAATTATTTCCAGCAAATATTCCAATGCCGATTTAGGCAGGCGTAACCTGGAAATTCTTGCTGCCGCGACTCTGGAAGCGACCCTTTTGCAAGAAGACCTTCCGATTCCACCAGCCGACTATCTGGCGGTCATGGAAGAGCTTTCGGCCAATGCATTTGCCGCCTATCGTGGCCTGGTCTATGAAACTGAGGGATTCGATGAATATTTCTGGTCATCGACGGTGATCAATGAAATCGCCACCCTGCACATTGGATCCAGGCCACCGACCCGCCGGCAAACCCATAAAATTGAGGATTTGCGGGCGATTCCCTGGGTTTTTAGTTGGGCCCAATGCCGATTGATGCTGCCGGGCTGGTACGGTTTTGGTACGGCGGTGGAAAAATGGCTTGAGACCCACCCCGATACCGGCATGGCGTTGCTTCAGGAACTCTATCGCGAGTGGCCATTTTTCCGGTCCCAATTATCCAACATGGATATGGTGCTATCGAAAAGCAGCATCGCCATTGCCAGGCGCTATTCGGAACTGGTCCCTGACAAGGACCTGCGTGTTCGTATCTTCGAACGCATTCACGCCGAATGGCACCGTTCGATCGACATGTTGCTAAAGATTTCCGGTCATGAAAAATTATTGCAAGCCAACCCGCTTCTGGCCCGGTCGATCCAAAATCGGTTTCCTTATCTTGATCCCTTAAATCATTTGCAGGTCGAGATGATGAAGAAGTATCGCCGGGAATCGGAAAACCGCAAAGTCCTGCGCGGCATCCAGTTAACCATCAACGGCATTTCGGCCGGTTTGCGCAATAGCGGTTAGCGCCGTTGTCATGATATAGTATTCCCGACGCTTGCCGACTTACTAGAGCGATGAATAAGTAGAATATAAGGGCTACATTTGATGAAATACGTGCTTCCGGCTTTTTTAGCTTTCTTTATCATCGGCGCGACTGACATGGCAGGGGCCGAAGAAGTTACCCTTGAACACCAAGGGCTGACCCTCAATGGCAATCTGGAAATTGCCGACGGCAAGGCGCTGAAGGATGGTGTTGCGCTGATCGTTCATGGCACGCTGGCCCATAACAAAATGGAAATTATCGTCGCCCTTCAAGACCAGTTAAAGGAGCGCGGCCTCAATACACTGGCCATAAATTTAAGCCTCGGCCTCGATAATCGTCACGGTATGTACGACTGCGCCGTCACCCATCGCCATAAAAATTCCGATTCGGTTATTGAAATGGCGGCCTGGATCGACTGGCTGAAAAATAAGGGTTCGGGCCCCATCGTCCTGGTCGGCCATTCACGGGGCGGCAACCAGGTCAGCTGGTTCATGGCCAACAAGCGCGAGGCGGCGGTCAAAAGTGCCGTCCTGATCGCGCCCGCAGTCTGGAACATGGAAAGCGCAACGGCGGCATACAAGAAAAATTACAAGACCTCGCTGATGCTGCTTCTTGGCAAAACGACCCGCATGGTCATGGCCAATAAGGGCGATACCATTCTCGATGATATCGACTTCCTGTATTGCCCCAAGACATCGGTTAGCGCCGCCACGTTTTATGATTATTACTACGAAGATCCATTCCGCAATACGCCGACGGCGCTAATACGGGTCAAGAAAAAACCCGTGCTGGTCATCGCCGCATCGGAAGATACGATCAATCCGGGCCTGCCTGAAGGCATGAAGGGGGTGGTCGGCGGAAACATCAGCCTTGCGGTTATCGATGGGGCCGGGCATTTCTTCCGCGACCTTTACGGCGAAGATGTCGCCGACCTGATCGCCGATTTTATAGCCACGAACTGATTCCAGGCGGGTGGTCAGCCGAATTTGGTTATCAGGATGGCGACCAGGGCCAGCAGGCCCAGGCTGATGCCGCCGATGCTAAGCATCAGAATCAGCATGTTGCGGGTAAAATTTTCCTTCTTTTTCTTCTTTTTTGTGCCGGTTTTGGCCTTAGGCTTGGCTTTGCTTTCCTCTGCTTTTTTGGGCTTGTCGTCAGGCCCGCCCTTCTTTTCCTTATAAATGATTTTTGACATCGTCTGATCGGTTGCGTCATCGTAGCTTTCTTCGATAACGCGCACGGCTATGTGATGGGGGCTGGCGACAAGCATCCGGCTCTGATGAATCGCCATGTTTTTGTCATCATGGACAGAATCAAGCATCCAGTTGCCGTTCTTGAATGAATAAATTTCGAAGGAAACGTTTCTTGCCATATTAAAGCGCTCGCCCTCTTATATGCACCGTGATGGCCATATTCATTTTATTCCTTCAGCTTGCAGTTTGCGGCGCCCAGCAGGTAGCGGTCATCGCCATCATTGTCACGAACCGGCATAATAATGCTGCGGTAGAGAATGATGTCGCCGTTATCGTGGGTAAATTCCCCTCCCAAGGTGATTGGTATCTGTTTTATCTGAACCTTGGAATAATAGCGGATCGCCTGTCCAAGAAGGGTGGTATCGCTAGCCGCCGAAACCGGCTGGCCAACCAAAGCCGTGGTGCCTTCATCAGCAAATGCCTGGCCGACCCGTTCAAACACCGGCTCGGCCTCGTCGCTGGTGACCTCAAGCACATACAGGCACGTCTCTATATCGTCCAGATCGGCGGCGAGGACGTTATCAAGAGTCGGTGTTTCGTCGCTTTCCTGTGCTTTGCGCCAGTGCATCAACAACCGGTGCACCATGCGTCGCTCCATGCCTTGCGGCTGATCCTGCATTGTCTCGAACCCCTCACTGTTTGTCGCGTGGCCTTTGCCCCTATAAATCAGGCTGTTACGCCCTGACTTTATGTCATTCAATATGTTGATAATACCAAAAACTTAATAGGGGTTAAAGACACCCATGACACAACGGAAAACCGCCGCAGAGGCGTCCCCTGCGGCGGTTTGATCCGTTCTGTATTGTTAATTCGTCGTTAAATAACCTTGCGCAGCTCGATGATAAACTTATCCATCTCAGTGCCCAGCATTTCACCCTGCTTGGACAATTCGCCGGCGGCCGTCAGCACCTCACCAGCAGCCTGCCCGGTTTCACCGGCGGCCTGGGTAACCAGGGTGATGTTCTGGGTCACTTCCGACGTGCCCGCAGAGGCCTGTTCGACGTTACGGGCAATTTCCTGAGTCGCCGCGCCCTGCTCTTCAACGGCGGCGGCGATCGTCGCTGCGATTTCGTTGATTTCGGAAATGGTCGACGTAATCCCCCCGATGGCGCTGACCGCGTCTTGTGTGGCACTCTGAATACCAGCGATCTGGCTGGAAATTTCCTCGGTCGCCTTGGCCGTCTGATTGGCCAGATTCTTGACCTCGGAAGCGACCACGGCGAACCCCTTGCCAGCATCACCGGCGCGGGCCGCTTCGATGGTCGCGTTCAGAGCCAGCAGGTTGGTCTGTTCGGCAATGTCGGAGATCAGCGAGACAACCTCGCCGACCTTCTGCGCCGCTTCGGCCAAGCCCTGAACCTGCACATTACTGCGCTCAGCCTCACTGGCCGCGTTCGAGGCGATCTCGTTCGACTGGGTGACCTGACGGCTGATCTCGCTGATCGAAGATGAAAGTTCTTCGGCCGCTGATGCCACCGTCTGCACGTTGGTCGAGGCTTCTTCGGCCGCTGCGGCCACTGTCGTCGCCTGCTCGGACGTCGACGCCGCCGTGCTTTCCATGGTCTGGGCCGTGGCTTGCAATTCGGTCGCGGACGCCGACACGGATTCGACGACGGCCTTCATGTTTTTCTCGAAATCGTCGGCGACCTTGGTGAAGTCGCCGACCCTGTCGGCCATCGCCTGGGTGGCGTTGTTGATGGTGCGGCTGGCGCTGAGGAAACTGCCGGTCATGCCCTTTTCAAGGATGCGCCGGTAATATTTGTTATCGCGCACGTATTCCAGGCAAGCCTGTGATTCACGGACATAGGCGTCGGTACGGTCAATCATCAGGTTGATGGTGCGAAGCAGTTCCCCGGCTTCGCCTTTTTCATTGATGTTGAGGATACGGGCCTCGAAGTCGCCATCACAGATCGACTTACAGACGGTCAGGGCTTTTGTAATGGCAGTGTTGTTACTATTTCCGAACATTTGAGAGTATCTCCTGTAAATCAGCCAGCGGTGCTATCAGACCAGCCCGGCGATGAATTCATCGTATTCCATGCCGCTTTCGGCCAGCAGATCGGTGACCATTTTCATGCTCGCTTCCATGCCGTCGCGGGCGTTGGCGTGGCGGTCTTCTTCGGCCTTGAGCTTCTGATAAAGCGGGATGATGGTGCCGTTGAGGACTTCCCTATTCGGCGTGCGGCGATTGGAATGGTAGCCGGTAATATTGCCCATGGCATCCTTGCTCGGCGTCACGTGGGCCAACACCCAGTAATGATCGCCATTGGCGGACCGGTTAACCACGTAGGCGAAAATCTCGCGGCCGTCCTGGATGGTGTCCCACAGCAGTTTGAAAATGCAGCGCGGCATGTTCGGATTGCGGATCTTGGAATGGGGCGCGCCCAGACATTCGGCCTCGGTATAGCTTGCCAGTGTCAGGAACACATCGTTGACATACGTCAAGTGTCCCTTGAGATCGGTCTTCGAAACAATGATTTCGTCGTCTTCGAAAGTCCGTTCATGGCCGGTTAAATTGACATCTTTTGCCATAACAATTCCCCAGTTTAAAAGTCAAACAACACGATTATAAAGTTGACATACGTAAGCCATTTTGCTAGTATTTCCTTATCGAAAGGAGATAGCGATGTTCAACGGCCCAACCATTCAAGATTTCTTCAAACAGTTCCCCACAGACGACGCTTGCCTGGATTATCTTATGCAGCTTCGCCACGGTGAAACGCTTGATTGTCCGAAGTGCGGCAAGCATGGAAAGTTTGCTCGGATCAAGAAGGAAAAGGCCTATTCGTGCGCATGGTGCGGCCATCACATTCATCCGATGGTTGGAACGCCCTTTCATAAATCTCATTCTCCTTTGCAGAAATGGTTTTATGCCATGTACCTGTTCACCACAACACGCCACGGTGTTCCTGCCAAGGAATTGCAGCGCCAGTTGGGCGTTTCCTATCCTACCGCCTTTCGTATGGCCCACCTGATCCGCGATTACATGGGCGCGGTTGACGGCGAACCGCCTTTGACCGGCCACGTTGAAATTGACGAAACCTATGTTGGCGGAAAGCGTTCTGGAAAGCGCGGACGTGGTGCGGCTGGCAAGACTGTTGTATTCGGTATTCTTGAACGCGAAGGCGAAATCTATACCAGTGTTGTTCCTAATGCTTCCGGCAAGTCGTTGATCCCTCACATTGAGGCTCAGGTTCCCAAGGGAACGCGCATTAGTTCTGATGAATGGATGCCCTACCGCGTCCTCACGGCGCTCGGGTACGAGCACACCACAGTCGATCATGGCTGCAAGCAATGGGCGGACGGAGATACCCATGTCAATACGCTGGAGGCCTTCTGGTCCATGCTTAAACGGTCGATCCGGGGAACGCATATTCATGTTAGCCGCCATCACCTTCCGAAGTACCTCGGCGAGTTCGAGTTCCGCTATAACCGCCGGAAGCGGCCTGAGACGATGTTTGCTGATCTAGTGGCGTCCCTGTAGCCATAGCATGTAAGAGCGGCATAAAACGACCGTCCGCTTGTGACGGATGGTCCTTACAGAACCGGTCCAGTTGCCCCGCTTTACGGGCTTCTTCAAGGGAGAGATATTTACCGCGAGACATTTAACGCCGCCTCATTTGCGTCCAATTGATAACATCACGCAAACGATCAAATTTTAATTTCAATTGACTAAGCAACCAGTCATATCTTGGCTGCCCACTCATTACGACAGGGTTAAGGAATCCTAATCTATCAAAATGAAGTTGGTCTGCTCGCGTGAAGAAAGCCCGGTTTTCCAATTTACTACTGACCCTTCCGCACCAAGCATTATAATCGCTTTCCCAAGTAGTAATTTCAGCTTGAGTTGAGGGATGGGGCTGGCGGTTCAACAAATCACTTATTGCCCACGAAAGGTCTTCTGCTATATCGTTAATTGCTATTTGTTTCTTAGACCAAACATTATATCTCAAGGATACAAGAATAAAAAAAAGTCCAATTATTACTAATGCCAGCCTAGTCCAGCCATTGACAAGCCAATAGGGAGGGGCGGTTATTAATTCCACGGCATACTCCCATGGAAGTACGCCGGTGAGCAGAAAGAATACCCCCGTCCCCACACCAGTGGCGGCCATCCGGTTAACCCCACCACCAACCCACGATAAGACCGTGCCAAGCATAATGATTTAATATACCACAAGCCGTTACGTATGTAAACTTTACAAGCGTGTCAAACAAATCGGAACGGCGAATACCGTTTCGATATAATAACGTTATTCGGTACCCCAACTCCAAGGATTTTAAAGGATAATTAGCGTCTCGTCATTAATAAACCGTTAACTCACAAAAGCTATATGGGTAATCTCGGCGGAAATACCAACAATAATTTAGGGGTCAGGCCCGCAGGGTGGCCCCGGTGGCCTTTTCCACGGCCGAAACGATATTCTGGGCGACCGCCTCGATCTCGGCGTCGGTCAGGGTCTTTTCGGTCGGTTGCAGGGTCACGGTAATCGCCAGCGAAGACTTGCCGTCGCCCAGCGTGCCGCCGGAAAATACATCAAACACGGTGACATCGGTAATCAACTTCTTGTCGGCCGAGCGCGCCGCCCGCATCACCGCTTGGCTGGTGACGCCGCTGTCGATGACAAAGGCAAAGTCACGATTGACGGCGTGGAACGGCGGCAGATCGAGAAGCTGCCGGGTCGTCCCCTTGCCAGCCTTGGGCGCCGCCAGATTGTCGAGAAACACCTCGAAGCCGGCGACCGGCCCCTTGACGCCCATTTTCGCCAGTATCCCAGGGTGAATCTCGCCAAAATAGGCGAGAACCACCTTCGGGCCCAGACGGACGACCCCGGAACGACCGGGATGGTACCAGCCCGGCGCATCGGCGGTGACCTGGACCTTGTCCGTCGGCACCCCGGCCACGGCCAGGGCCGCCAGGGCATCGGCCTTGGCGTCGAAGGCATCGACCGGGCGCGGGCTTATCGCCCAGTTGCGCCGCCCGCTGCGGCCCGAACGGATGCCGCAGGCGACCATCGCCTGGCCAGCGGCGCTATCATCGGAATATTGTGGGCCGACCTCGAACAACGGCGATGACTCCATGCCGTGATCGGCATTGCGCCCGGCCGCCGCAATCAGGTTTGGTAAAATCGATGGACGCATGGCATCCAGATCGGCGCTGATCGGGTTGAGCAGTTTCAGATCATCGGACCCGCCGCCAAAAAGCCGGGCCTGAAACGATGGCATGAAAGAAAGCGTCACCGCCTCGACCAGGCCCCGCGCCGCCAGCCCCCGGCGCACGTCCGAACGCCGCCTTTGGGCAAATGTTAAGGCCGGCCCGGGCAAATCGGCCAGACGTTCCATGGGGGTCATCGGCAGCTTGTCATAGCCGAACACCCGCACCACCTCTTCAACCAGGCAGGCCTCGCCGACGATATCATTACGCCATGTCGGCACCGAAACGGTCACCCCATCGCCTTTGCCATCAACGGTAAAGCCAAGGCCGGACAGGATGCGCATCATATCTTCTTCGGCGACCTCGACCCCGGCCAGTCCCTTAATCCGCGATTTTCGGAACGCAACCGTCTGGGCGCCATCCGGGGCACCGCCGGCGATCACCAATTCAGATGCCTCGCCGCCACAGATATCCAGTATCAGGCGGCTGGCGATTTCCATGCCCGGTTCCAGGAAGCCTGAATCGATGCCGCGTTCGAAACGAAAACGCGCATCCGACTGCACGTTCAGCAACCGCCCGGTGGCCGCCGTTCGCAGCGGATCGAACAGGGCCGATTCGACAAACACGTTGACGGTCGTTTCCGTGCACCCGGTACGTTCGCCGCCCATGACTCCGCCCAGTGCTTCGGCATCTTTGTCATCGGCGATCACCGTCATGTCGGCGCTCAACTCATATTCCTTGTCGTTCAGCGCCATCAACTTTTCGCCTGCCCGGCCCATACGAACATGGATGTCGCCGCTGACCTTGTCGGCATCGAACACATGCAGGGGCCGACAATGCTCAATGGTCATCAGGTTGGTAATATCCACCAGCGCCGAAATCGGCCGGAGGCCAATGGCCCGCAATTTATCCTGAAGCCATTTGGGGCTTGCCACATTGTTGACGCCCTTTATGTAGCGACCGACGAAATGGGGGCAGGCATCAAGGGTGTTTTTGTCGAGATCCAGATGGACCCCGATCGGGCTTTTGAAGGTGCCTTTGACAGGCTCGGCTTCGAGAGGCTTTAAAGACCCTATACCGCTCGCCGCCAGATCGCGGGCGATGCCGCGCACGCCCAGGCAATCGCCGCGATTGGGCGTAATGGCGATATCGATAACCGGATCGGCGAGGCCCATGACCTGGGTCGCCGAGGCGCCGACGGGGGCATCTTCAGGCAGTTCGACAATGCCGTCATGTTCATCGGACAGCCCCATTTCCCGTTCCGACAACAGCATGCCGTTGCTCTCGACGCCGCGAATTTTGGCTTTTTTCAGTGTCGTGTCGATGCCGGGAATATACGCGCCGCTGGCCGCAAAAACGCCCTTCAGGCCGGTGCGGGCGTTCGGTGCGCCGCACACCACCTGAATCGTTGCCGAACCGGTATCAACGGTGCAGACCTGCAACTTGTCGGCGTCGGGATGTTTTTTTGCTTCCAATACATGGCCGACGACGAAACTTTCAAGGCCGGCCGCCCGTTCGGAAACGCTTTCGATCTCGAGCCCGAGCATGGTCAGACGATCGGTGAGTTCGCTTAAGGAGGCCTCCGTTTCCAGATGATCCTTGAGCCACGAGAGGGTGATCTTCATCGGTTCAGCCCCCCGACCATACCCGGCACATCAAGGGCCGAAAAACCATAATGGCGGAGCCATCGGAGGTCAGATTCGAAGAAGGTGAGCAGGTCTGGAATGCCGTATTTCAGCATGGCGATGCGTTCGCCCCCCATACCGAAGGCGAAGCC
>JABMOQ010000159.1 GCA_013204045.1 Rhodospirillaceae bacterium
ATGGCGCCGCTTTCCATCATCGATATAGGCGTGCCGCCGGGTCCGTCGTGATCGACGATGGCCGGAATTTTGGCATTCGGTGAAATGGCGACAAAATCTTCGGCGTGCTGATCGCCTTTGCCTATGTTGACAGGAAAAACCTTATAATCGAGGCCCAGTTCCTCGAGCATAATCGAGACCTTGCGTCCGTTCGGTGTTGACCAAGTATAAAGGTCTATCATTTTTTCATATTCCTATATCCAGTTTTCCTAGCACAAATAGGTCATGAAGCCCCCAGAATGCAAGGCGTATGGCGGTCTGGCAGAGTCTATATGGACGCAAGGTATTGAGTTGTGTCACTATTATCGGAGAATTTAGGCAAGGATATTTGTGATGTTCAAAATGATACGGTCGATTAAACCGATAACCATGGCAGCCCTTTTGCTGAGCTTTGTTTCGATGCCGGTGTTCGCCGGTTCAGACACACCGGCGACGGACGGCGCACCTCAGGAAGTCGACGACCCGTTCGAATCCATCAACCGGGTGACGTCTGGGTTTAACCGATTCTTCCGCAAGGCGGTCGCCGACCCGCTGGTATCGGGATACGAAGCGGTTACCCCCGAGCCTGTGCAGAAGGCAATTTCCAGCATCGCCTCCAACCTGACCGAACCGGTCACCGCCGTAAGCAGCCTGTTGCAGGGCGATACGGATAATGCCGGGCGGGCGACCAGTCGCTTTATTATGAACACCACCCTTGGCATCGCCGGCATGAATGATGCGGCCGGAGAAATGGGCATGGAACAACGGCGCGAAGATTTGGGACAGGCGGCCGGCGCCCAGGGCGTGGGAGGCGGTGCCCATATCGTGCTGCCGTTCTTCGGCCCGTCCAATACCCGCGATGCTGCTGGCGATATTCTGACGTCCGTGGTTAACCCGTTCTATCTGGCCACATCATCGGCCAATGCGGCCACCGGCTATGCCGACAACCGCGAAGAGATAGACTCGCTGACCGGCAACGCCATCGACCCCTACATTGTCGAGCGGGACGCCTATGAACAGAACCGCCTTTACCAGGTCAACAATGGCGAGGCCTCCCTGTCCGATATTCCCGATTTCGAGGACCAGGATAAAGCCGCCGCGCAATAAATCCCTGCGTCATAAAATTCTTTATTTTCAATCTATTGCCATGGAAGCGATGGACTTGTGATGGCCGTCACATACTCAGGGCATGCAAAGGGCCTATAACCCGAACCATGGTCTTGAGTACGAGGGGATGCTTCGAAACCACATTGTCTTTGTTGTTTTTGGAGAATTGTCATGGCCAGCAAACACATCACCAATAGCCGCCAGTACGAATCGGCGATCTCGGAGTACGCGGGACTTCAGCTGCAGGATCACGAGGCCGACAGTGAGAGATTCAAACAGGTCATCGCACGAATTGACGCCTATGAAGCAAAGTTATGGTGCGACAACCCGTTCGAGATTTTTGATTTCCTGCGCTAGCTTTTCAATTTATCGCGCAGCAGTTTGTTGACCGCGCCCGGATTGGCCTTGCCACCGGTCGCCTGCATCACCTGGCCGACGAACCACCCGGTGATCTTTTCATTGCCCGATTTGAACTGTTCGACCTGCCCCGGGTTATCGGCAATAACCTGATCGATGGCCGCTTCGATGGCGCCCGTATCAGTGATCTGTGTCAGGCCTTTTTCCTCGACAATTGCGGCGGGCGCTTTGCCGGTCTCGGCCATGATCTCGAACACATCCTTGGCGATGCGACCCGAAATGGTGTCGTCGGCCATCAAATCAAGAAGCTGGCTCAGGTGCGCTGCCGATATGGGGCTTTCGGAAATCGGTACGCCCTTGTCTTTAAGCACCGCAAAAAGATTGGTAATCACCCAGTTGGCGGCCAGCTTGGCATCATGGCCGCCAGCTACTTCCTCGTAATAGGCCGCCGTTTCCTTTTCCGCGACCAGCACCCCGGCATCGTAAGCCGATAGGCCCAGGTCGCTCATATAGCGCTGTTTGCGATCATCGGGGAGCTCCGGCAGGCTTGCCTTGATGGCATCCACATACTCCTGGCTAATCACCAGCGGCAACAGGTCGGGGTCGGGGAAATAACGGTAATCGTGGGCAAATTCCTTCGACCGCATGGAGCGGGTTTCACCCTTGACGGAATCGAACAGGCGCGTTTCCTGGACAACCTGGCCACCGTCGTCGTAAACGTCGATCTGGCGGCGGGCCTCGATCTCGACCGCCTGCATGGCGAAGCGCACGGAATTGACATTCTTGACCTCGGCCCGGGTGCGCAGCTCCGCCTCACCCACCGGGCGCACCGAGACGTTGACGTCGCAGCGCATGGAGCCTTCGTCCATGTTGCCGTCGCAGGTTCCCAGATAACGCAGGATCGAACGTAATTTTCTGAGGTAAGCGCCGACATCTTCGGGGCTGCGCAGATCGGGCCGGGAGACAATTTCCATCAACCCGGTGCCGGATCGGTTAAGGTCGATGAACGAGCGTTTCGGGTCCTGGTCATGCATGGACTTGCCGGCATCCTGCTCCATGTGCAGGCGTTCGATGCCGACTTCACGGGTCGAGCCGTCATCCAGGTCGAGGATCACCGTGCCTTCACCAACGATCGGATGATACAGCTGCGATATCTGATAGCCCTGGGGCAGATCCGCATAGAAATAGTTCTTGCGGTCGAACACCGATGTCAGATTGATCTCGGCCTTCAGGCCGAGGCCAGTACGCACCGACTGCTCGATGCATTCTTCATTGATCACCGGCAGCATGCCGGGCATGGCCGCATCAACCAGCGATACGTGCGTATTGGGCTCGGCCCCGAAGGATGTGGCGGAGCCGGAAAACAGCTTCGATTTGGAGATGATCTGGGCGTGCACCTCAAGCCCGATGACGACCTCCCAGTCGCCGGACTCGCCTGCAAGGATATAGCTCATGCGGGCCTCCCATCAAAGGCGGCGGCAGTTTCCAGCACACCGGCGGCACGCAGCACGGTTTCCTCGTCGAACGGCTTGCCCAGCAGTTGCAGGCCCAACGGCAGGCCGTCGCTGTTGAGGCTGGCTGGCAAGGAAATGCCCGGCAGCCCGGCAAGGGACGCCGGCACCGTGAATATATCGTTCAGGTACATGGCGACCGGATCATCCATTTTTTCACCGATGGCGAAGGCCGCAGAGGGAGCGGTCGGGGTCAATATCACATCGACGTTTTCAAACACCTTTTTGAAATCTTCGGCGATCAGGCGGCGGACCCTTTGTGCTTTCATGTAATAGGCGTCGTAGAACCCGGCCGACAGCACATAGGCACCAATCAGGATACGGCGCTGTACTTCATCGCCAAAGCCTTCGCCGCGGGTGTTCCTGTACATGTCGTCGAGGCTGTCGCCGGGGACGCGCAGGCCGAAGCGAACGCCATCATAACGGGCCAGGTTGGACGATGCTTCCGCCGGGGCGACAATATAATATGTGGGCAATGCATATTCGGTGTGCGGCAGCGACACGTCGACGATCTCGGCTCCGGCGTCCTTCAGCCAGTCGATGCCTTGTTGCCAGATGCCCTCGATCTCAGTCGCCATACCGTCGATGCGGTACTCCTTTGGCACCCCGACCCTGAGACCCTTGATATTGCCGGTCAATGCGGCCTCGAAATCAGGCACTGGAAGCGGCGCCGAGGTTGAATCCTTGGGGTCATGTCCGGCCATGGCACCCAGCATGATGGCCGCATCGCGCACGCTGCGCGTCATCGGCCCGGCCTGATCCAGGCTCGAGGCAAAGGCTACGATGCCCCAGCGCGAGCAGCGCCCGTAGGTTGGTTTCAGGCCGACAATACCGGTGAATGCCGCCGGCTGGCGGATCGAGCCGCCGGTATCGGTCCCGGTTGCCCCCATGGCCATGCGCGCCGCCACGGCCGCCGCCGAGCCACCGGACGAGCCGCCCGGCACCAGGTCTTTTCCGCCCTTACCCTTCCACGGGTTGATAACGTTGCCGTAGTAGCTGGTAATGTTGGCCGAGCCCATTGCGAATTCGTCCAGATTGGTCTTGCCCAACATCACCGCGCCAGCGTTCATAAGATTGGCCGATACGGTCGATTCGTAAGGCGGCACGAAGCCATCCAGAATATGCGAGGCGGCCGTCGTCAGCACCCCTTCGGTACAAAACAGGTCCTTGATGGCGATAGGTATGCCGTCCATGGCACCGGCGGGTTCTCCCTTAGCCCGACGTTCGTCAGATGCCTTGGCGCGGAGCTGCGCGATGTCCGGTGTTTCGGTAATAAAGGCATTGAGGCCACGGGCCGCTTCCATGGCGGCAATGTGTGATTCCGTTAGCTCCTGGGAGGAAAAATCACCTTTTGCAAGCCCGTTACGGGCCTCGGCAATGGTCAGATTGGTCAGCGTGCTCATTACTCGACCACCTTGGGCACCGTGTAGAAACCATCTTCCGGATCGGTGGTGTTGGCCAGCACCTTGTCCTGGCAATTGCCGTCCGTGACTTCGTCCTTGCGCCTAGGCAGGGTCACATCAACAACGCTGGCCAGCGGCTCGACACCATCGGTATTGACGGCGTTAAGCTGTTCGATCCAGTCAAGAATGCCCGACAGCTCCCCCGACAGGGGCTCTAAGTCGGCATCGGCGATGCGAATGCGCGCCAGATAGGCGATGTTGCGGACGGTATCCTTATCAAGTGACACGGTATATTCCCCTTTGGGATGGGCCTTAAAGAGCGGCGCGGAAGGTAACACTGGCGAATGGTCTTAGCAAGATGGTCAACCGCCTTCCCCAAGCTGCGCCTCGGCGATCTGTTGCCAGGCCTTCTCGTTCCAGACTTCAGGCGCAAGCTCGACCACCGCTGCCAACGCCTCGGCAACACCTGTCACCGCCCTTTCCTTTATCTTCGCTTGGCGCCCCATTTCCTTGATGGATAGACCTTCATAAATCAGCAGTTTTTTGTCGCGGTCATAGTGAAAGGTTGTCGAAAAAATTTCATCGTAACCGTTTTCTACCTGCATGACGTCGATGCTGATCTGATAAACCGGATTCTGGGTCATTTTGTAGGGCAGTTCGGTCATGAACATGGGCGCCAGAAACTGGAACGGCTTTCCTTTGTCGTTGCAGCGGTATTGGACTTCATAATCGGAAAACATGAAGCTCTCGCCTTCGACAACGTTTTTACCCTTGAAACGAATGGTGTAACCGCAAGGCGAATGTATTTCCGGCTCGACCCGTCCATTAATCGTTTCGCTCAGGGTGCCATCAAGTATCGGCAGCAAAACCGGCGAATAGACAAAACCGAAATCCTTGCCGTCCTTAGTTATCGCCATCCAGCCGGCCCCGCCCTTGGCCCGGCCGACAACAGTTGCCTGTTCGCCGCTTTTCATGGAGCCAAGCTTCTTGCTTTTGGTCTCCGGCATGGCACGGATATTAACGTCCTTGGTCACCAGGTAGGTGCCGGAGATATCTTCGATCTGCTGACCCAGAAATGTGCGATCTTCAGCCACTGCCGAAAAGGCCGAGAAAATAACCAGAGCCATCAGGGCGGGCATCAGGAATTTCATAATTCTTTCGGCTATCGCTTTCACGCGCCTATACTCATTGAAAACAGGAGGTTACGAACGATCATAGCGAAACGGCGGCAAATCGCCACCGCCTTTTTGATAACGACCCGAAAGCCCAGCAAGGCTACTATCGGGGAAACATTAGAAGCGGAATATAATTGCGATGACGATCATGGATTTGCAACAACTGGCGACGGTGATTCCCCGGGAGGGACGTCTGTTGGGGTTCGATCTGGGCACCAAGACCATCGGCCTGGCGCTGTCGGACGTTAACCGGACCATTGCCTCGCCGCTTCTGGCCCTGGCCCGGGGGAAATTCAGCACCATGGCCGATAAAATAGAATCCTTGATCCATGAGCACGGCGTCGGCGGGCTGATCATTGGCCTGCCCATCAGCATGGACGGCAGTGAAGGGCCGCGCTGCCAGTCGGCACGCCAATTCGCCGAGAACATGCTTGAGCGTCGTGACGTGCCAATCGCTTTCTGGGATGAACGATTGTCCACCGTGGCCGTTGAAAGGGTCTTGATCGGCGAATTAGATATGACCCGCAAGCGCCGGGCAGAGGTCGTCGACAAAGCGGCAGCCGCCTATATTCTGCAAGGGGCTCTGGATGCCCTCGCTTACGCGAGTCGGCCTGCATGATCCCGATTTTTTCAGCCCTGACGCCGGTGTTCCTGCTGATCGCCCTCGGCCATGTGATCCGCCGCCGCACCCTTGTCGCCGATGCCTTCTGGGTGACAGCGGAAAGGATGACCTATTTCCTGTTTTTCCCGGCCCTGTTGCTGGCCAATACGGCGAAAGCGGATTTCGGGGATATCGACGCCATGCCGATCGTCGCCGCCAGTTCTTCGGCGGTGTTGGCTGTATCGGCGCTGACCCTGTGGTTGCGGCCCAGACTCGGCCTCGATGGGCCGGCCTTTACGTCTGTATTTCAAGGCACCATCCGGCCCAATGTCTATCTTGGCATCGCCGCCGCCGTGGCGCTGTTTGGCGATGCCGGGCTGACCTTGATCAGTGTCTGCGTCGCCGTCTTGGTGCCGCTGGTCAATGTGCTTAGCGTCATTATCCTTGTCCGTCATGCCTCGCCTTCGGGAACGGCCCCCGGTTGGTGGCAGAGCATCGGCCAGCTCGCCCGCAACCCGTTGATCATTGCCTGCGCTGTGGGCGGATTGCTCAACGTGACCGGTATCGGCCTGCCGCCCTTGATTGGGCCGTTTCTGGATATTCTCGGCCGTGCGGCTTTGCCGGTAGGCCTGCTGGCGGTCGGAGCCGGACTCGACCTGGCGGCCATGCGCCCCGCCGGCCCCATGGTCGCCCTGACGGCAGCGATCAAGCTTACGGTACTGCCGGCGCTGACCTGGATGGCGTGTCTTGCCTTTGGGGTCGACGGGCTGGCGATGACGATCAGCGTCCTTTACGCATCCCTGCCCGGTTCCGCGACATCGTATGTTCTGGCCCGTCAGATGGGCGGCGATACGGTGCTGCTGGCCGGCGCCATCACGGCAACCACACTGCTTGCCATGGGGACCATGCCGATGATCGTCATTCTGCTGCGTTAAAAATTCAGGTTTCGTAGCCGAGCAACTTCAGCAGTTCGCCGCCATGGCGGATGAAGATTTTTTTGGATGACTCGTCAAAACGTTCCTTCCACTGGCCGATGATGCCGTCGGGAAGGGCAATGCGCCGGGCGGATTCTATACAATGGGCGGCCACCTCGTCGCTATCATCCAGGTCCAAAAACCGGAATACGCGAGCCACATCTGCCGCCGCTTCCGAATGCAGGTCCTCGCTGTTGACCTCGACATAGTTACCGGGGTGCGAGCGGCCGAACAGGCGCGCCGCACCGACCGCGCGGTTCCAGTTTCCGGCAAAATTTTCGAGGAAATCGGAAAACTCGGAGTACTCTTTCAAAAATGCATCCCCTCCGGCGCGAATATTGTAATCGTAAACTGAGACCGCCTCGTCACGGCCATCACGGACGACATGAACAATCTTGGCATTGGGGAAGACCCGAATCAGGTCGTCAAGGGCCATGGCATGCTCCGCTGTCTTCTCGCCAATGCACCGAAGATCTTCCGCGCCGGCCCAGCGCGATAGAATAATAGCCCCGGCGCAAGACATCAAAAACGACGCGTCGTTGTTGGTAAAGCCTGCAGGCGGGCCCGGATTGGCGGCACCGATACCGGCCGCTTCCAATTGTTTCTTGGTCACCGCCTGACGACGATTGTATTCGCCAAATGCCCCGCCAAGTATCGGGAACAATGCATCGGTGAAATGCCCCTCGCCCTTGCAGCAGGCGTCTGGATGGGCGTCAAGCGCGTGCTGCATCCAGATCGTGCCAGGCCGCGTCAACCCAACGATGAAACAGAGCTGCTTGTCCAACACTTCGGCCAGACGCCCCATCGCCCGTCTGTGGTTTATGGGAGATTCGTTCATTTCCGGTACAAAATCCTTCCAGCATTACGCCAGGGCAGCGCCCCGCCTGCTGCAGAACCATAACCCATTGACCGGGGCGGTTCCAGTTCAAGCCTGCCGATTATAGCTTGTCGACAGGGTATCGCAGGAGAACCCAATCCCGCCTCTAATGTCCCTACTTGCACTTTTCGCACCGCCCGACTAATGTGCCGCTTTATGAGCGATAAAGCGCTGGATAATATCCGTTTCCCGCACAGCCATCTTCTGGGGACAGAAGGGCTTACGCCAGACGTTATCTCCCTTCTTCTGGATCGATCCGAAAGCTACGTCGAACAAAATCGACAAGCCGACAAGAAAAAATCGGTACTGCACGGACGCACCATCATCAACCTGTTCTTCGAAGATTCCACCCGCACACGCACGTCTTTCGAGCTGGCTGGCAAGCGTCTTGGCGGCGATGTGCTGAACATGTCGGTAGCCACCAGTTCGGTCAAAAAGGGTGAAACCCTGATCGATACGGCGATGACGCTAAACGCCATGCATCCGGATGTGCTGGTGGTCCGGCACAACGATTCAGGGGCCGTCAAGTTGCTCAGCGAAAAGGTCAACTGCGCCGTCATCAACGCCGGCGACGGTCGCCACGAACACCCGACCCAAGCACTGCTCGACGCGCTGACCATCCGCCGCCGCAAGGGCCATCTGGATGGCCTGCTGGTCGCTATCTGCGGCGACATCGCCCACAGCAGGGTGGCGCGCTCGAACATTCACCTGCTCAACACCATGGGCGCCCGGGTCCGACTGATCGCGCCCAAAACGCTTATTCCGTCAGCCATCGACCGCCTTGGCGTCGAGGTATTCCACGACATGAACGAAGGACTGAAAGACTGCGACATCGTGATGATGCTGCGGCTTCAGACCGAACGCATGCATGGCGGCTTTTTCCCGTCAGTACGCGAATACTTTCATTTCTTCGGACTCGATTACGAGAAACTGGCGAACGCCAAGCCGGACGCCCTGATCATGCATCCCGGCCCCATGAACCGCGGCGTCGAGATCGCGTCGGAAGTCGCCGACGACATCGGACGGTCAGCGATCCGCGAACAGGTCGAGATGGGCGTCGCCGTGCGTATGGCCTGCCTGGAGTTATTGACCGCCAATCTTCCCACCAGCGGCGGAGCAAAACCATGACCCGTACCGCCTATATCAACGCCCGCCTGATCGACCCGGCCACCGGTCTCGACACCAAGGGTGCCCTGTTGACGGAAGGCGAGAACATCGCCGATTTCGGAGCGACGCTGTTCAAGGACGGTGTGCCCGACGGAATATCCACCGTCGATTGTGGCGGCCACTGCCTGATCCCGGGGCTGGTCGACATCCGCGTGCAATTGCGTGAACCGGGCGAGGAATACAAAGGCACCCTGGAATCGGCAGGCCGGGCGGCGACCGCCGGTGGCATCACCACAATGGTCTGCCTGCCCAATACGCTGCCGGTCATCGATGACATGTCGGTGCTGGAATTCGTCGCCCGCCGGGCGCGCAAGCTGGGTCTGGCCAAGGTTTTCCCCTACGGCGCCGTGACCAAGGGTCTGGACGGCCTGGAACTGGCCGAAATGGGGCTGCTGGCAGAGGCCGGCGCGGTCGCCTTCAGCGACGGCATCAAGCCCGTCGCCGATGCCCAGATCCTGCGCCGGGCGCTTAGCTATGCGTCGACATTTGGGCTGCTGATCGTCCAGCACGCGGAAGAACCGAGCCTGGCCGACGGCGGCGCCATGAACGCCGGCGAGACGGCAACCCGGCTGGGGCTATCAGGGATTCCCCGTGAGGCCGAGATTATCATGGTCGAGCGCGATATCCGTCTGCTGCAAATGAGCGGCGGCAAATTGCACTTTGCCCACCTGTCGACGTCCGATGCCATAGATGTGGTCAGGAAAGCCAAGGCTGCCGGGCTGAACGTTACCTGCGACACCGCACCGCCCTATTTCGCCCTCAACGAAACCGCCATTGGCGATTACCGGACCTTTGCCAAGCTATCGCCGCCGCTCAGGAGCGAAAGCGACCGGGTAGCGGTGATCGAGGGCCTGCGCGATGGCACCATCGACGCCATCGCATCCGATCACGCCCCCCATGACGAAGAATCAAAACGCCTGCCCTTCGCCCAGGCGGCGTTTGGCGGTATTGGCCTGGAAACATTGCTGGCGGTGACCCTGGAGCTCCACCACAACGGGCACCTTGGCCTGATCGATGCCCTCAAGCTGTTGACCAGCGCGCCGGCCGACCTGATGGGACTGAAGGCAGGGCGGCTTGAAAAAGGTGCCCCCGCCGACTTGGCCCTGATCGATACGGACCGCGCCTGGAAAATCGAGGCGGATGACTTGTTGAGCATTTCCAAGAACTCGCCCTTCGACGAAAGGCCGGTTCAGGGACGGGTGTTGAGAACCATCGTCGATGCCCGCACGGTTTATGAACTGGATGCTTGACGATCCCACCTTGCTGTATCTGATGGCCACCGTGGGCGGCTACCTGCTGGGCTCGGTGCCGTTTGGGCTGGTGCTGACCAAGTTGGCCGGTCTTGGCGATATTCGCGAGATAGGTTCCGGAAATATCGGCGCTACCAACGTGCTTAGAACCGGCCGAAAGGGACTGGCGGCGGCGACGTTGCTGCTCGATTCCGGCAAGGGCGCGGCGGCGGTGTTGATTTTTGGATCCCTCGATCCGCTGGCCGGGCTGATCGCCGGCGGCATGGCCATTGGCGGCCATAACTTTCCC
This sequence comes from Rhodospirillaceae bacterium, assembly GCA_013204045.1. Classification (GTDB taxonomy): domain Bacteria; phylum Pseudomonadota; class Alphaproteobacteria; order Rhodospirillales; family JABHCV01; genus JABMOQ01. The sequence continues at coordinate 10,730 of JABMOQ010000159.1, forward strand.
GTATGGTTGAACTTTAAAGGCGGCAAAGGTGTGGCCACGACCCTTGGCGTGTTGTTTGCCGTCTCCTGGCCGGTCGGTATTGCCGCCTGCCTGACTTGGGCAGCAACCGCCGCCGTGTTCCGCTATTCGTCCCTGGCCGCCCTCGTCGCCCTGTCCTTGTCGCCGCTCTATGGTTGGTGGCTGGCCAATATGAATGTGGCCATCCTGGCCGCCCTGCTGGCATTGCTGGCCATCTGGCGGCACCAGGACAACATCCGGCGACTGGTCCGGGGCGAAGAGGCTAAAATCGGGTCCAAGAAAAAGTTCTGAACGCCACACGCTTGACGTGCCGCGTGGGTATCGCCAATCTTTCACCCCATGGATGATATCCAACCACAAACCATATCTGCCGCCGAAAAACTGGATCGCCTGCGGCTGATCCGTAGCGAGAATGTCGGGCCGATCACCTTTCGCCGGCTAATCGAGCGTTTCGGCAGCGCCCGGGCGGCCCTCGATGCCCTGCCCGACCTGGCCAAGCGCGGCGGCGGGTCAAAGAAAATAAAGATCGCCAGCAAGGCCGCCGCCGAACAGGAAATCGACGCCCTCAAGAATATCGGCGGCCAATTGATCGCATTGGGCGAGGTCGGCTATCCCCCCATGCTGGCGCACATAGAAGATGCGCCGCCGTTAATCAGCGTTCGCGGCCATGCCCATTTGCTGACCAAGAAGGCTGTCGCCGTGGTTGGCGCCCGCAACGCTTCCATCAACGGGCGCAAGCTGGCGCGCCGGATCGCCACCGACCTTGGCCGGGGTGGCCTGATGGTGGTGTCGGGCATGGCCAGGGGCATCGACGCCGAGGCCCATGCCGGGGCGCTGGACAGCGGCACCGTGGGCGTGATGGCCGGCGGCGTCGATATTGTTTACCCGCAAGAGAATCAAAAACTTTATGACGCCCTTGTCGAACGCGGCACGTTGGTTTCGGAAATCGCCCCCGGCACCCGTCCGCAGGCGCGTCATTTCCCGCGCCGCAACCGGATCATCTCCGGAATATCGCGCGGTGTTGTGGTGATCGAAGCCGGCGGACGATCGGGCTCGCTGATCACCGCCCGCATGGCCCTTGAGCAGGGCCGTGAGGTGTTCGCCGTCCCGGGCAGCCCGGGAGACCCAAGATCGGAAGGCGGCAACAGATTGATCCGATCCGGTGCGATTTTGACGGAATCGGCGGAAAATGTTTTTGAGGTCCTGAACGGCCTGTTCGCCAGCCCCCTGAAAGAGCCACAACACGTTGATTTAAAAGATATTCCCAACGCGATACCCGACCAGAACGAGATCGAAAAAGCACGCCCCGTGATCGAAGAAAGTCTCGGAATCGAACCTGTGATGGTTGACGAAATCATTCGCAACTGCCAATTGTCCCTCCCCGTGGTGTCCATGGTACTGCTGGAGATGGAGTTGGCAGGCCGCCTGGAACGGCATCCCGGGAACAAGGTGTCCATAATTCGGAATTAGCGAAATACATGTACGTCGTTATCGTCGAATCGCCGGCCAAGGCCAAAACTATCAATAAATATCTGGGCGCGGACTACACCGTGTTGGCCAGCTACGGCCATATCCGCGACCTGCCGTCGAAGAACGGATCGGTACTCCCTGACGAAGATTTCGCCATGAAATGGGAAACCGATACAAGATCACAAAAACACGTCAAAGCGATCACCGATGCGGTCAAGGGTGCCGAACGTCTGTTCCTGGCCACTGACCCGGACCGCGAAGGCGAGGCCATAGCTTGGCATGTGCTGCGCATGCTGGAAGATAAGAAGGCGCTGAAGGGCATCGAGGTCAAGCGCGTCGTCTTCAACGAAATCACCAAAAGCGCCATCATCGAGGCCTTCAATCATCCGCGCGATCTGGATATGGAACTGATCGAGGCCTATCTGGCCCGGCGCGCCCTTGATTACCTGGTCGGCTTTACCCTGTCGCCGGTTCTGTGGCGCAAGCTGCCCGGCTCGCGCTCGGCCGGCCGCGTGCAATCGGTGGCGCTTAGGCTTATCTGTGAGCGCGAGACCGAAATTGAAGCCTTCGACCCGGTTGAATACTGGTCCGTTAAAGCCGACTTCGGTACCCAGGCCGACATTCCATTCACCGCATCGCTGACCCATTTCAACGGTGACAAGCTGGACAAGATGGCGATCTCGGGCGAAGCCCATGCCATGGCCGCCGTCGCCGCCATTGAAGGGTCTGATTTCAGCGTCGCCAAAATCGAACGCAAGCAGTCGCGCCGCAACCCGACGGCACCCTTCACCACATCGACCCTGCAACAGGAAGCGGCGCGCAAGCTCTACTACCCCACCCGGCGCACCATGCAAATCGCGCAACGCCTGTATGAAGGCGTTATGATCGGCGGCGAGACCGTCGGCCTGATCACCTACATGCGTACCGATGGTGTGCAGATGGCAGGTGAGGCCATTACAGCCACCCGCGCGCTGATCGGCAGCGCCTACGGGAAAAACTACCTACCCGAACATCCGCGCGAATATAAAACCAAGGCAAAGAATGCACAGGAAGCGCACGAGGCGATCCGTCCAACCGACGTTTCACGCAAGCCCGCCGATGTCGCCCAATACCTGGATGAAGACCAGCGCAAACTTTATGAACTGATTTGGAAGCGCACCATGGCCAGCCAGATGGAAGCCGCCGTTCTCGATCAGGTCGCCGTCGATATAGCGTCCGCCGACAAGGTGACGACCCTGCGTGCCACCGGCTCGGTGATCGCCTTCGACGGTTTCTTAAAGCTTTATCAGGAAAGCGGCGACGACAAGAACGGCAAGGACGCCGACAAGGACCGCATCCTGCCCGACATGAAGGAAGGCGAAGCCCTTTCCCGGATTTCGGTAACCCCGGAGCAGCACTTCACCCAACCGCCGCCGCGCTATTCGGAAGCCAGCCTGGTCAAGACCCTGGAAGAACTCGGCATCGGGCGGCCCTCGACCTATGCGTCGATCATCTCCGTTCTGCAGGACCGCAACTACGTGATACTGGATAAACGCCGCTTCCAGCCGGAAGACCGCGGTCGTTTGGTCACCGCCTTCCTGAGCAGCTTTTTCGCTAATTATGTGGAATACAACTTCACTGCCGAACTGGAAGAAAAGCTCGACGATATTTCCGGCGGGCGCATCGGGTGGAAACAGGTGCTGCGCGATTTCTGGGACTCCTTTGCCAAGGCCGTTGACGACACCAAGGACTTGCGCGTCCGCGAAGTTCTCGATTGCCTGAACGAATTGCTGGGGCCGCATTTCTTTCATGACGAGGGCAATGGCAAAGATCCGCGCGCCTGCCCGACTTGCGACACCGGGCAATTGAGCCTGAAACTGGGCAAGTTCGGTGCCTTTATCGGCTGTTCCGATTACCCCGACTGTAAATTTACACGGCCTCTGGTGGTCAGTGACGAGAACGGTGCCGGTATTGCCGACGCCGGGCCGGTCGAGCTGGGCAAGGATCCGGCGACGGGCATGGAAGTCTCCTTACGCAAGGGACCTTACGGCCTGTACGTCCAGTTGGGCGAAGAAGAAGTGGTCATGGAGGGCAAGAAAAAGAAAAAAATTAAGCCCAAGCGCTCATCCCTGACCCGTGGCATGCCGCCCGCCGAGGTCGATCTTGAAAAAGCCCTCGGCCTGCTGGCGCTGCCCCGCGACATCGGTATCTGGCCGGAAACCGGCGACATGATCCAGGCCGGCATCGGGCGTTTCGGACCGTACCTGAAATACAACGGCATCTTTCTGTCCCTGAAGGGTGACGACGACGTGCTGACCATCGGCATCAACCGGGCCATCGCCCTGGTAGAGGCGGCACCGAAGAAGGACCCGCCGAAACTGCTAGGGGATCACCCGAGAAGCAAGAAGCCGGTCAACATCAAAAGCGGGCGCTGGGGCCGCTTCGTATCCCACGGCATGGTTCGCGCCAATATTCCCAAGGGCACGGATCCCGAAACCCTGACCCTTGAAGAGGCCGTCGCCCTGGTCGATACCAAGGCAGGCACCGGCAAAGCCGGCAAGCAGAAAGCCGTAGCTAAGAAAAAAACAGCTAAGAAGAAAACAGCAAAAAAGAAGACGGCTAAAAAGAAATCCGCAAAGAAAAAAGCGGCGGCTAAGCCCAAGCCTGAAGCCACCGTCAATACGGACAGCTGAACCCGTTGCCCCGGAAACCGTCCCCCTTTCCGACCCGCGAGCAAATCCTGAAATTCGTTGAGGACAGCGTGACCCACGTCGGCAAGCGTGAAATCGCCCGCGCCTTTGGCCTCAATACCGAACAGAAAATGAAGCTGAAAAAAGTCCTTAAGGAGATGAAGGACGAAGGCGACATCGAAAGCCGGCGAGGAAGACATCTCGGCAAACCGGGCACCCTGCCCCCGGTCATGCTGGTTGTCGTCACCGGCACAGACACCGACGGAGAAATTCTGGCCCGCCCGCAGACCTGGGACGAGGCCGCCGAGCCGCCGAAGATCTACATGGCCCCGGAACGCCATGGACAACCGGCACTCGGCCCCGGCGAGAGGGTGCTGGCCAGGCTGACCGCCGCCGCTGACGGCAGTTACGAAGGCCGTACCATGCGCCGCATCGGCAGCGCCCCGCCCCGCACACTGGGAATCTTTCACCTGGTCGATGGCCAGGGGCGGCTGAAATCAACCGACCGGCGAGCCAAGGGTGATTATGTCATCGCCCGGGGCGATACCGCAGGTGCCCAGGACGGCGACCTTGTCCGCGCCGAAGTCCTGCCCGGCCGGCGCATCGGGCCTAAACAGGCGCGGGTGCTTGAGGTTCTTGATTCAAGTGGCGGTCCGGGATCGATCAGCCTGATCGCCATTCACGATTTCGGCATTCCCATGGATTTCAGTGACGGGGCCCTGAAACAGGCCGCCGCGGCAAAGGCCGCTGGCCTTGATGGGCGCGATGACCTGCGCGCCATCCCGCTGGTCACCATCGACGGTGCAGACGCCCGTGACTTTGACGATGCCGTGTTCGCCGAAGCGGACCCGGACAAGAATAACAAGGGGGGCTGGCACCTGATCGTCGCCATCGCCGATGTCGCCCATTACGTCCGCCCCGGCGATGCCCTCGACCGGGACGCCCTGGAACGCGGTAACTCGGTCTATTTCCCAGACCGGGTCGTGCCCATGCTTCCCGAAGACCTGTCCAACGGCTGGTGTTCGCTGGTCCCCCACGAGGACCGCCCCTGCTTGGCCGCCCACATGTGGATCGATTCGGGCGGCTCCTTGAAAAAACACACATTTGTCCGCGCCCTGATGAAATCCCACGCCAGATTGACCTATGAGCAGGCACAAGAGGCCCGTGACGGCGCCCCGGATGAAACCACGGGGGTATTGCTCGATTTAGTCATCACGCCGCTGTATGGCGCCTATCAGGCCCTGAACAAGGCCCGCCACACGCGCGGCGTGCTGGAACTGGACCTGCCGGAACGGCGTGTCGTTATCGGCGACGATGGCAATGTGGACCGCATCGAGGAACGGGCCCGCCTGGACAGCCACAAGCTGATCGAGGAATTCATGATCGCCGCCAACGTCGCCGCCGCCGAGACCCTGGAAAAGAAACGCCAACCCTGCATGTACCGCATCCATGACGAGCCCTCCATGGACAAGATGGAGGCGCTCAGGCAGTTCCTCGACAGCCTCGACATTCCCCTCGCCAAAGGACAGGTCATCCGGTCGGAAACCTTCAACCGTATCCTTGAGAAGGTTCACGGCACCCCGAATGCGGAAATGGTCAACCAGGTGGTTTTGAGAAGCCAGTCACAAGCCGCCTACGCCCCCGATAACGTCGGCCATTTCGGTCTGGCGCTCAGACGTTATTGCCATTTCACGTCGCCGATCCGGCGTTATGCCGACCTGCTGGTGCACCGCGCCCTGATCCGGGGCCTGCAACTGGGTGACGGCGGCCTGCAAGAGGATTTTGGGGATTTTGCACATATTGGCGAGACAATCTCTGGCTTCGAGCGCCGTGCCGCCGGGGCCGAACGCAGCGCCGTCGACAGGTTTACCGCCCTGTTCCTTGCCGACAAGGTCGGCTCCGTGTTCAGCGGCCGTATCAACGGCGTTACCCGGTTCGGGCTGTTCATCACCCTGGACGACAGCGGCGCAGACGGACTGGTGCCGATCCGCACGTTGCCTGAGGATTATTACATCCATGACGAAGCCCACCACGAACTACGCGGTCGGCGAACAGGGAAAACCTATCGTCTGGGCGAAAAGCTGGATGTCATGCTGATGGAAGCAGACCCGATTTCGGGCTCCATGATCATGCAGGTTCTGGGTGACGGAAAGGTGCCCGGCAAGGAAACAAAGGGCCGCAAAGAAACCGCCCATAAAGAAGGGAAGCCCAAATCAAGGTCACGGGCCGGGCGGCGCAAGGCGCGCGCCAAAACTGCGCCCAAGACACCTGGCAAGAAAACGGGCAAATCAACGAAAAGATGACGCGGCGGACCTATGTGTGTGACACTTTCAGCCATGAAGCGAATATCCATCCATAGAGGAATCGCGGCGGCACTGCTGGCCCTGATCATTTCAGCCTGCGCCGCTCCGCCGTCGCCGCTTATGGAAGACAGCGAATTTCCGCTGCCGGCCGCGAAAGAGGTATTCAGCGTCGGCTACCGCACCATCAAGGACCGCTACATAGAAAAGATCATGCCCGGCGATTTCGCTATCGAAGGGTTGCGGGGGCTGGCCACCATCGACCCGGCATTGTCCCTTACCCGCGAGGACGATGAAATCGTGATAAAATTTTCGGAAGAAATCGTCCAGCGGTTTGATGCCCCAAAGATCGACGATGCCGATGGCTGGGCCGAGCTGACGGTCAATATCTCCGCCATCGCCCGGCAGAATTCCGCCGCCCTGAAGAAGGCGGATATGGAAACAATCTACGAGGCGGTTTTTGACGGAATTCTGTCAAATCTTGACATCTACTCCCGTTATGCCGGCGCTGCGGAGGCTAAAAAAAACCGGGCAAAACGAAGCGGTTTCGGCGGCGTTGGAATCCGTTTCAGAGTTGCCGAAGGAAAGGCACTGATCACATTCATCATGCCGGAAACACCGGCAGCGGAAAGCGGGCTTAAAAAAGGCGATACCATTATCAATATCGATGGCGTCGATATCAAAGGCCTAACCCAAGACGACATCGGCGAAATGCTGCGTGGCCCGATTAACAGTCATGTCAATATCAAGGTCGCCCGCAAGAAGGTCGAGAGCGAACTTGAATTCGATGTTGAACGCGCGCACATCGTTCCCGACACCGTTACCTACGGCACGGATGACGGAGTCGTGTTCCTGAAAATATCGAGCTTTAACCAGGACACGTCCCGGAGTGTGCTTTCAAAGCTGAAAAAGGCACACCAGGAACTGGGCGCTTCCATGAAAGGAGTCATCCTGGATATGCGGGGCAATCCGGGCGGTCTGTTGAAACAGTCGATCAGGGTCGCGGACCTTTTCCTGACCCAGGGACAAATATCGGAAACCCGTGGCCGCCATCCGGACAGCCTGCAGAACTACACCGGTGGGGGCCTTGATATGGCTTATGGCAAACCCGTCGCCGTGGTGCTGGACAACAAGTCGGCATCAGCCGCCGAGGTGACGGCAGCCGCCCTTCAGGACCGTGGGCGGGCCGTTGTCGTCGGCACCTCGTCTTTCGGCAAGGGGACGGTTCAAACGGTCGTACGCCTGCCAAATAATGGAGAGGTCACCCTGACCTGGTCACGGCTGATCGCCCCATCGGGCTACACCATCCATGGCTTGGGCATCTTCCCGACAGTTTGCACCAGCGGCATAGATGCAAAAGATAGCGATGGGGGCTGGAACGAGAAGAAAATAGCCGAAAAAATCCTGCTGGAGAGGGTCCGCACCGCTGCTGTCCTCGAAAACTGGCGGCTAACCCCCTTCCAGGATAAGAAAAAACGCCAGGAACTGCGCGCCTATTGTCCGCCGGAACGCCGCAAAACGGCCATTGACGTCAATATTGCCAAAATCCTGCTAAATGATGCGGTGCTCTATGCCCGGACACTGAATATGTCTGCTTCGGCCGCTGCCGCCCAATAAAGTCTAGTGGCGGCCATTGCCCGGTCTTGACATGGACGCCACGGGCTGTATGGTTCGCCGCCTGACGACCCCCTGTTTTGACGTTTCCGGAAAATAACCATGGCAAAGCCAACGACTATTCTCATCAAGCTGGTCAGCACCGCTGATACCGGGTTTTATTACGTGACCAAGAAGAACCCCCGCAATTCCACCGAAAAGATGGAATTTCGCAAGTATGACCCGGTTGTGCGCAAGCACGTGATATTCAAGGAATCGAAGATAAAGTAACACCCCCCCGTTAGCCCGGTGCATCCTGTGGGCGTTTGACAGGGGTTGCGGAATCTTCCATCATCCCCATCTAACGTGCATCGGCCATGTGCCCTGCATGTGGAATTACCAGTTCGGGAAACCCTTCAAACAATGCCCAAAACCATCCTGATCGTCGAAGATAACGAGTTGAACATGAAACTGTTCAACGATCTTTTGCAGGCCCACGGCTATGACACCGTGCAGACAATGGATGGCCGCAAGGCCATGGATCTTGCCCGCGAACACCATCCCGACCTGATCTTGATGGATATCCAGCTTCCCGAAATCTCTGGTCTGGACGTTACCAAGATGCTTAAGGCTGACGATGAGTTAAAGGGAATTCCGGTCATTGCCGTGACGGCGTTCGCCATGAAGGGCGACGAGGAAAAAATTCGCGAAGGGGGTTGCGAGGGCTACATCGCCAAGCCGATCTCAGTGCCCGATTTCCTACAGACCATATCGGCTTTTCTGGACTAGCCAGCCTGCTACGGGCGTTTTTCTAAAATCTGAAAATGTTGCCACCCTGTGACCTTCGTCACAGACGATGCGCAATATCCGCCC